>CACXGE010000116.1 GCA_902767135.1 uncultured Lachnospiraceae bacterium
AAAAAATCCACTGCTGGAACAGAATATGTGATATTAGGCATTGAGAATCAGGAGAAAATTCATTATAATATGCCTGTAAGAACCATGTTATATGATGCAGTGACTTATATGGACCAGCTGAAAAGAATTGCAATGGAATCAAAGAATTATGATGGCTGGACAGCAGATGAATTCCTGTCAAAGATTCCAAAGGGAACGAAAATAATACCCTGTTACACCATTGTGCTGTATTATGGAGAGGATCAATGGGATGGACCAATGTGTTTAAAAGATATGTTTTCAGAAGATGTTAGTTTTGGGCCTTTTATTCAGGACTATAAAATGAACCTGATTGAGATGAGAAAAGGAAAAGAAGGATATCACTTTAGAAATAAGCAGCTGATAGAATTTCTTGAAATGTTACGTGAAGTATATGAAAAAAGTGATTCTTTAAATACATATTCCGGAAGGATAGCACAGTTAGTTGGAATTGTAGTAAACGATGAGAAGATATATCAAATGGGAAAGAAGGAGGCAGAGGTGACTATGTGTAGAGCAACAGAAGAACTGAGAGAAGAAGGCCGGAGAGAAGAGAGAGCTAAAACAGAGGCAGAGAGAGCAAGGGCAGACAAAGCGGAAGCCGAAAAAAACAAAGCGGAAGCCGAAAAAAACAAAGCGGAAACCGAAAAGAACAAAGCGGAAGCCGAAAAGAACAAAGCGGAAGCCGAAAAGAACAAAGCGGAAGCCGAAAATGAACTCCTCAAAGAGGAAATAAAAAGATTGCAGGATATAATAAAAAAAGATAAAGAAGGATAAATGGGGAGTAAGGAGAAGATGAGAACAGAAGCAGAAATGTATGAGCTTATTTTAAATATTGCAAGAAATGATGAACGTATTCGGGCGGTTTATATGAATGGTTCCCGAACCAATCCCAATGTTCCAAAAGATATATTTCAAGACTATGATTTGGTCTATGTTGTGACAGATACGTCGGCCTTTATTGAAGATAAAAAATGGATTGATAATTTTGGAGAACGGCTTTTTATGCAATATCCGGATGAACATCCGGACTATCTAAGTGATAAAGAAAACTTTTATGGATGGCTTATGCAGTTTAAGGATGGAAATAGAATTGACCTACATGTGGAAAGTATTTTGCATGCCCAAGAAAATATTTCAGTGGATAAATTGTGTGTGCTTCTGTTAGATAAGGATAATAGATTTCCAGAGATTGGGGAATCTACGGACGAAGATTATTGGGTAAAAATGCCATCCAAGGAGCAGTATTTATGTACATGCAACGAGTTCTGGTGGTGTCTTGATAATGTGGCGAAAGGACTGTGGAGAGAAGAAACACCATATGTTCAGGATATGCTCAATTTTCATGTGCGTAAACAATTAGAGAAAATGTTGTCATGGAAAATCGGAATTGAAACGGACTTTTCTGTCAGTGTGGGAAAGTCGGGAAAATATATGCATTGTTGGCTTCCTGAGGAAGAATGGAAGATGTATCTTTCAACTTATTGTGGAGGAGATACAAAAGAGTGCTGGGATGCAGTTTTTAGAATGTGTGATTTATTTGAAAAGACGGCAATATTTGTGGGAGAAAGGCTTGGGTATCTGTATAATGAGGAAGAAGGCAAGAATTGTCGGCGTTTTTTGGAACATGTGAGGAAATTGCCGCCAGATGCAGTGGAAATCTACTAAAAATATATAATGAATATGTGGAGATTTGACAATGAAATTTAAGTATAATCTTGAAAGGATACAAAATATTTCAGATGGAAAAATGACATACCTTAATTTCCTGTTCATTTAGCAATCAACTATTTTTATCCCAATAATCATGGTACATGGGTTGGACCTATCGTTTTGTTAATAGGGGTCATAATGTCTATAGCGTATTTCTTGAAATTTTATAAGGTTGAGATTAGGTTAAAATAAAAATTGGACTTATGTTTGAGTGTCATCGTTAGCGATGGCGCTTGCTCAATTAGGATTTTGTGAATGTGATTCAATGCCATTTGAACATTTGGTTTCAAATGGCATAACTCTTGTTTGGGGCAGGAGTTAAATCTTCTCTACAAAAAATTGTAATTTGATTGTAAATCCGCTATACTGATGATAAATCATTGATATAGCGGATTTTTTGTAACAATTCAGGCAGGTCTGCGCATTTATTGCGCTGACCGTGCGAAAATATGTATTTAACAAAAATCGGGCAATTTTGCATTTGTCGGCATTGCCCGATTTCGTAACAGTTTAGCCTATGGCTGAACTGTTACGATTTTTTAGTTGGTCAAGGTCAGATATAGAGTTATCACAGGAAAGACTGTGTAAAATCCTTGTTGTAGAATGGAGAACCCCATGTTTTGAGGATGAAGATGAAAGCAAAGTCCTTGACGAAAATATAAAAAGTGGGTAAGATAAATTCATTGTAGGAAAGGATGTAACTGTTCAGTAATCACTATTCTGCGAGGGTTTTCGTAAGAAAATCCCGAGTTTTGCAAGCAAAAATCTTATTGCGTAGCAATTTTTAATGGATTTTTGCTACGTATTTGGAAGGTACTAAACAGATACGAAAGGACGATGATATGACAGAATTTGAATTTGATATAGATATTACAAATATTCCAACCCCATCTTATCTGGTGGATGAAAGATTATTAAAGAAGAACATGGAAGTTTTAAAATCAGTCTCAGAAGCAACAGGCTGCAGGATTCTTTTGGCTCAGAAGGCTTTTTCCATGTTTTCCATGTATCCTATGATGAGCGGATACTTATCAGGCACCACTGCAAGTTCCCTGTTTGAAGCCAGATTGGGGAAAGAAGAATTTGGCGGGGAGACTCATATTTTTGCACCGGCTTATAAGGACAGTGAAATGGATGAAATTATAAGCCTTTGTGACCATATTGTATTTAATTCTTTTGCCCAGTGGAAACGGTTTAAAAATAAAGTGATGGAAGCCAGAAGGGCAGGAAAAAAAATAGAGTGCGGTATCCGTATCAATCCGGAATATGCAGAAATTGAAACAGATATTTATAATCCATGCTTTACCGGTTCTCGTCTAGGGACTACATTAAAGACCTTTGAGGAAGAACTGGATTTAGAGGGGATTGACGGACTTCATTTCCATACCATGTGTGAGCAGAATTCGGATACACTGGAACGTACTTTAAAAGTGGTGGAAGAAAAGTTCGGAACATACATGAAGAATATGAAATGGATTAATTTTGGTGGTGGTCATCACATTACCAGAAAAGATTATGATGTAGAGCGGCTGATTTCCTGCGTAAATCATGTCCAGGAAACATATGATGTGAAAGTATATTTAGAACCGGGAGAGGCTACGGCACTAAATACAGGATATCTGGTGGCTACAGTGCTGGAACTATCAGAAAATGGCATGAATCTTGCCATTTTGGATACCTCAGCAGCCTGTCATATGCCGGATGTGCTTGAGATGCCATACCGACCGGAGATTATTGGGGCGGGAAAACCAGGAGAAAAGGCTTATACTTATCGTCTGGGAGGCCCCACCTGTCTTGCCGGGGATGTGATTGGAGATTATTCTTTTCAGGAACCCCTGAAGGTGGGACAAAAGCTGGTGTTTACAGACATGTCACACTATACTATGGTGAAGAATAATACCTTTAACGGAATCAATCTGCCTTCTATTTTGGTGAGAACCCTGGATGGGGAGATAAAAACGGTGCGTGCATTTACTTATCAGGATTTCAAAAACAGATTATCATAAAGTGAGGGAAGAGCAATGGTAAAAGCATATTTACATGGAAGTTCCATGTTGTACTATACGCCTGTGGAAAAAAAACAAATTCGGTGGAACACCAAGGATGCATGGTGTTCTGCACTAGAACTTGCCAGTAAGGAATGGGAAGTAGCAGAAGAGGAAGAAAAGAAATGTCTGATGGTAGATTTGTCTTATACGATATCTGCGCCAGTGGCGTATTATGAAGGAAAATATTACACGATAAATGCGAAAAACAAAGACCGAATGGAAGTAAGGGAAAAACAGGGAGCTTTTTCTTTTTTAGATGATATAGGGGATGAAGAAGAGTTTGAAGAGAAATTTAATACGGTAAAACCTGCCTTTGACCAGTATATAAAAAAGGTAAAAGAACGGTTTGAACAGGTAATTCTGGTACGTATCCAGTGTCCAAAGCGTAGCATAACGAAATTCTTTGTTCAAAATTATCTGCCTTTACACCGGGATAAATTCAATGCTATCATCCGAAAATTGGAAGATTATTTTATAGAGAGCGTATCTCCTATTGTGGTGGATATCAGTGACCAGTATTATTTTGATGTGGTAGGAAGAAAACATGGGGTGTACACTTCCTATGAACAGAATTTTTATCTGGACATGGCGCAGATTCTTCAAAGGATTTTGGTGAAAAATGAGGATTGCAGGCTGTATAAAGGAAATTACAAATATGTCATCAAACGTTATCTGAAGTATTATGACGTAGCAAAAGAGAGAAATGAGGAGTATTTGCTCATGGGAAAAGAGTTGCCAATTGAGCGGCTCATCCGTGCCATGAACAAGGAAATGGTGCAAAAATATGCCTTTGAACTTGCTTTTGTCACCAATCAGGGCATGTGTCAGTATAGCGAAATTTTACAACAGGAAGAATTGCTTCCCGCCTTTGTAAAGTTTGTCCGCTCTTTTTGTGCTGTCATTGAACATCCGGAGGATGAGATTCCAAAGGATATCGAGGATATGCTTGGTATTGGTATGGGGTTAGAACTGGAAATCTTAGCCCAGACAAGAAATTATTACGTGGAACAGAGGCTTTTGCCATTAAAGTATATTAACCTTACCAATTTAAAGGAATTTTATTTTGCCATGAAGCTGGCAAAGCAGGGAAAATATGTCCAGGCCATAGACTATGTGAATCGTGCTATTGCCATGCTGGGGAAAAAACAAAAACGATACAAGGCAAGATTTGATGGCAAGGAAGAGTTTGAAAATGCACTGGCATTCTATGCAAACAGCAGTGAACCTATTGGCATTGACTTTTTTGGGAAATATATCAGTACCTTATTGTATCCTCGCCAGAACAGTAAGTATGAGCTGGTAAGAAAGATTGTGGATGTGGAACCATGGAATAACACCAGGGAAGAAGCTTTTGACAGGATGAGAAAATCTACGGCCCAATGGGTGGTGGTGGATTTGTATAGTGTTCTTGCCCTGTCTGATTTATCAGAAGAGGAGATAAATCAGGCAATGGATGTGCTGATAAGTTTCTTAAAAGAACGGTACGGAAATAACATTATCTTCCACAAGCTTCAGATAAAAACAGAATATCTTGATTTACAAGGGGAACTGCAGATATTTCCGGCAGAAGAAAAGTTAAAGGCGGACAATGAACGATTACAAAGATATCAGCAGTATTTTATAAAACATTGTAACTGTCATGTGATTGATCTTTGTGAAAAGCATAAATTAAACCAGAATACCTATGTGATGAATGAGGGAATCAATTATGGTCCTGAGTATTTTGCACAGGCAAGAACCATGTTAAAAGATATTGTGGATAAAAGTGAAGAGACAGTGAAATATGAAAATTTTGTAAATGCATATGTAAATATGAATCTGGGGGATGATTTGTTTCTGGCCATCCTTGCCAAACGTTATCCTAATCGGAAATTCACGGTATTAGCTAAAAATAAGTATGTGGCAAAAGGTCTGGAGAGATATCCAAACATGGAAACCATAACAGACATTTCTCTTGGACAGATAAAGAAGATAAAAAACAATATTTTTATTGGAGGTTCCGTTTTTCTACAAAATAACTTTTGGAAATTAAAGCTGGAAGAGAGAAGAAGGTTGATAAAGAAAAGTAGTAGAAATTATATTCTGGGAGCAAATTTTGGACCATATACAGAGAGCGAATTTGTTGACTGTTACCGTGAACTTTATAAGCAATGTGATGATGTGGTATTTCGAGATACTTATTCTGCCGATTTGTTTTCTGACCTGCCAAAGGTAAGAGGTGCCAGTGATATCGTATTCTCCCAGTATGAAGAACTGTCCCAGTATGCCAACAAGAATGGCAAAGGTGTGGTGATTTCTGTCATTGCATTAGAAAACAGGATGGGATTAAGAGAAAATGCAGACCGGTATTATCAGGAAATGGCAGAGGTAGCCAGAGAATTTATGGCTTTGGGAGAAGAGGTTACCCTTATGAGTTTTTGTGATAATGAGGGGGATGGACAGGCAATCGATGCAATCTTAAACTGGCTCAAGGAAACGAAATACAAGGAACAGATAAAGTCATATCATTATGATGGGGACCTGAAAGAAGCCTTGGGGGTATTGGGGAAAGCCCAATATATTCTGGGAAGCCGCTTTCATGCAATCGTGCTTGGGTTGTTATTGGAAAAAACAGTATATCCACTGATTTATTCAGATAAAAGCTTACATATGTTGAGAGATATAGGATTTCAGGGAAACTGTACAGACATCCGTCAGATGTCAAAAATTACTGTTAAAGATGTAATAGACAATGGGATTAAGGACGAGAAACAAAGAAGAGAAAAATTGAGCAAGTTGGCTTTGGATGCCAAGAGACAGTTCCTTATGTTGGATAAAATGTGACTATTTACACGACTTTTGTTTTGTGTTAGACTAAGTAGTGAATGAAAAAAAGTGAGGAAATTTATGGTAAATGAGGATAAAGTTAAGTTAATGACAAAGCTTGCTACATATGAAAAAAAAGAAGGGAAAGAAAGCCTTCCGGTAATGCAGTATTACCGAGAAGATTATATTGTGTACCATGTGATGAAAACAGCCATTGCAGCTACCATAGCATATGTGTTACTTGTGGTTGCTGTCTGCGTGGCAAGAAGCCAGTATCTCCTTGAAAATGTTCATAAAATGACCATTGAACAAATTGGTGGAAGAGTTTTCATTGGTTACATAGTTATGCTGGCGGTTTATATCACAACAGGGTTGATATTTTATATTAGGAAGTATGAAAATGCCAGGGAGAGTGTGAAACGGTATCTGCACTGGTTAAAACAATTGAATAGCTTTTATAAAGAGCAGGAAGAAGAGGATTCGTAACCGAATTGTTCAGGTTACAAAATAATAAACTGTAAAATTGGGAGGAAGCGAGATGTCGGGTCTGCTGGAAGCGAGAGAAAAAATAAAGATTTTTTTCTCAAAAAATCAAATGTATATAGAACCAACTTTAAAATTTGTGTTGGCAATTTGTGTAATCTTTTTATTGAATAATAAAATTGGATATATGTCAGTTTTGGTAAATCCGGTGGTGGTATTTGTGGCGGCATTGATTTGTGCTGTTTTGCCTATGAATGTTACCTTGGCTATAGGTGCCATCTATATGATAGGAAATGGGTTTGCATTGTCTTTGGAAGTGGCAATTGTCACTGTGGTTATGTTATTACTTATGTTTTTATTGTATTATAGGTTTTCACCAAAGGATGCATGCGTGATTATCCTGGTACCTGTGGCATGTGCATTCCATATTCCATATCTGGCGCCGCTGTTAGTGGGTCTTATGGCAGCACCAGCGTCCATGATACCAATGGCCTTTGGAATTATTATTTATTACTTTGTAGAGTTTGTAGGGGGAAATTCAGGTGTACTTGCCTCTACTGCAGATACAGATATGTTCTCAAAAATAAATCTGATTTTGGAAAATGTTTTTTCAGATAGGGAAATGATTTTAATTTTGGTAGCATTTTTAGCCACGGTAGTGGTGACATATATGGTTCGCAGATTGAATATTGACTATGCGTGGACCATGGCAAGTGTGGTTGGAACCCTTACCATGTTTTTAATTATGTTGGTAGGACAATATATGTTGAATACAGATAAGCCGGTGGGTGGCATGATTGTCTCTATGGTGATTTCATTTGGACTGGCTATGGCAATGCAGTTGTTTGCGTTTTGCCTGGATTACAGCAGAACAGAATATGTTCAGTTTGAAGATGATGAATATTACTATTATGTAAAAGCAGTACCAAAGATGAACGTAAGTGCCACGGAAAAGAAAGTGAAAAATATTACTTCACGAAAAAAGTTTTATGAAGAATAAAACAGGGAATAATGTAATCAAAGTTTTAAATAAAACCATACAGTATGTGGAATAATAGAAAAGGAGTGAGACAGTGGAACTGTTAAGAAAATTTTATGAAAACAATTTAAACTTTTTGGCGATTCCCAGTATCACACCTACGGATATTGTGGAGATTGCTATCATAGCATTTTTTATTTATCAGATTCTGGTTTGGGTAAAGAATTCAAAGGCATGGTTTTTAGTAAAAGGAATTGCGGTAATTCTTGTTTTTGTACTTGTTGCAGTGATAGCTGAGATGCATACCATCTTGTATATTTTTAAGAGTGTGCTAAGTATAGCAGTGATGGCAATTGTTATTGTTTTTCAGCCGGAACTTAGACGTGCATTAGAGCAGCTTGGGAGAAAAAATTATTTGTCCGTCATTTTCTCTTTTGATACAGGAAAATCTGCTACGGAAAGATTCTCAGACAAGACAGTGAGTGAAATCGTAAAGGCCAGTTATGATATGGCAAAAGTAAAGACAGGAGCCCTGATTGTCATAGAAAGAGAACTTTCTCTTGGAGAGTATGAAAGAACGGGAATCGAAGTGGATGCTTTGGTGAGCAATCAATTGTTGATAAATATTTTTGAACATAATACACCCCTTCATGACGGTGCTGTGCTGATTCGCGGAAATAGAATTGTATCTGCTACCTGTTACCTCCCCTTATCAGACAATATGGAATTAAGTAAGGAATTAGGTACAAGGCATAGAGCCGGGGTTGGAATTTCAGAAAATACGGATTCCTTTACCATCATTGTATCAGAGGAAACCGGGCGTGTGTCTGTTGCAAATGCAGGAAAACTATATGTGAATCTGGAACCGGATGAATTAAGGGATATGTTGACGAAGGCTCAGGATAAGATTTATGAAGACAAGAGATTCAAAATAAAATTGAGGAAGGGAAGGTCGAAGAACCATGAAAAGATGGGCAACTCATAATGCTGCATTAAAGCTGGGTTCTATTGCTGTGGCTGTGCTGCTTTGGCTGGTTGTGGTGAATATCGATAACCCGATAATAAGAAAAGACTTTACAAATGTACAGGTGGAATTGACTCACGAAGATGCTATTACGGACAAGGAAAAAGTATGTTCTGTGGAAGGAAACAGTGACATCATTACAGTGACAGTACGTGGACCAAGGAGCATCGTAGATTCCTTGAATGCTTCGGATTTTAAGGCTTCTGCCGATTTAAGGGAATTGACAGATTTTGAATTTGTACCCATTGAAATCACAGCGTTGCGATATAAAGATAAGCTTAGCAGTGTGGAGAGCAAGACAAAAAATGTTAAGGTAAATATTGAAGAATTGTCATCAAAACAGTTTGCAATTAAACCAAGTATTATAGGTACTCCGGCGGCGGGATATGCGGTAGGAGATACCTCACTTTCACAAAATGTAGTGAAAATTAATGGACCGGCTTCTGTGATGTCGACAATCAGCAGGGTTGTGGCAGAGGTAAACGTTTCAGATATGTCAACGGATATCAACACACCAGTTAGTATTACACTGTATGATGGAAATGACAGGGTGGTGGATACCACAAGTCTAAAAATGTCTGTGGATAGTGTGAATGTTACGGTGCAGATGTTGCCAACAAAAGAAGTGGTGGTAACTGCAGACACTACGGGAACACCTGCAGATGGCTGTCGCGTGGTTGGAGATGTGGCCATAGCCCCTGAGACAGTCGTGATTGCGGCAAAAGAAAGTGTGCTCTCTAAAATTAATGAAATCAAGATAGATAAATCAGAAATTGATGTGACAGGAAAGAGTGAAAGCTTTGAACAGATGATAGACATTTCAAAGTATGTGCAGGACGGTGTGACCATTTGTTCCGATACAGAAGTTTTGGCAACTATAAATATTGAGCAGTTAGAATCGAAAGATGTATATTATCCTGTGAATGGCGTTCAGGTCAGTGGACTTGATGAGAAGTACAAATACGTATATACTAATTTTGACCCAATTCAGATGAACATATGGGGACAGAAAGAGAAAGTAGACAGTATAAATATTGGCGCCATTGTCAGCGTGAAAGCAGATTTAAGTTCAATTACAGACGCTGGTAATTATACGGTACCAGTTACCGTGGAGTTGAAGGACGGATATTTTGTATTTGATGAGTTTACAATTAATATTCATGTTTATGAAGGAAATTTAGATTATTCTCAAATTGGCATAAGTCAGGAGAATACCAAGAATGATAGATAACTGTTTAGATATTCGGAACAGTTACGAGGATAAAATAAAATACTGAAGATTAATGATCTGACTGTGGAAAACGATATGGATTAGTTTCAGAAATGGAGGATACACAAAATGGTGAGTCAAAAAGTTACAATCAAGAATCCGGCAGGATTGCATTTGCGTCCAGCAGGAGTGTTGTGTAAGGTAGCAATGAAATTTCAGTCGGTCACACAATTTACATTTCGTGATACAACTGCAAATGCTAAGAGTGTGTTAAGTGTACTTGGTGCCTGTGTGAAAAGTGGAGATGAAATAGAATTTGTATGTGAAGGTGAAGATGAGCAAGAGGCTTTGAATGCACTGGTGGAAGCAGTGGAAGCAGGACTGGGTGAGTTTAAATAATTGTTTCGGCTTGGGCCTTGCTGTGATGAATTGAAGAAAACATAAACAAACAGCTGCGCGGTGCGTGGCTGTTTTGACTATCATATGGAGGAGTCATGAAAAAATTTATTAGAAAGAACAAAGAAAAGGTTATTTTGGGATATATACTTGTTTGTATTTTATATGCTGTCATACAATTCATACGGCCACATCCGGCTCAATATGCAGCCCTGTATACCATGAAGGCTGTGGTGATTCATATGCTTATCATGCTTTTTGCAGGGATGGCAATGTATCCTGTTGTATTTGGAAAAGAAAAAGGGAAAAAGGAGAAGGGAAAGAGCACGTACAAAGGTAAGTATCGAAATAAGCTGTATACCTTTTATGTTAAATATAAGCATGTAATAGGTCTGTTGATTGTAGTGGGTATCGTAGGATATTTATCTTTGGTGGTATATCGTTCAGATATTCGGGTGGCTATGAATGGTACGAAAGATTGTACGGTTCAGAAAATTGCTGATGGAAGTATAAAAATTAAGAAGAATACAAAGGAAATTACCCAAGAATTTACCCTGGAGGAAGACCTCATTGGACTTTCCGTAGGTTTTTTTATGGATCATCCCATTGATCAAAGACAAGGAAGCGTACATGCTACTATACTTAGGAATGGAACGGAGATAGTTGGAGATTATTATATTCAGATGTCAGAAATTACCAATGGCTTCTGGTGGAAAATGATGTTTCAGGAAAAAGAATATGCAAAAAACAACAGTGAGTACGTGTTAAAACTGGAGTTTCCCCAGGATATTTCAGAGTATGGGCTCTCTCTGGCAGTCAGCGATACAGGAAGTAAAGTGACGATAAATGGGAAGGAAACGGGTAAATATTCTTTGGCACTGAATGGGCATAAAGATTTGAATTTATTTATACGTCCATATTTCCTGGGAATCTGTATTGCAATTCTCCTGTTATCTGTTTTACTGTATGTAATGTTGTTTATCAAGAAAGTAGATATCAGTGTCTGTGCATTTGTTGCTGTTTTGCTGTTAGGAATGATTTATGGCTTTTTCATCACACCGTATATGGTGCCGGATGAGCAGGCCCATATTGATATGGCATATCGCTATGCAGATATTATGATGGGAACGGGAAATACAGAAGATGGACGTTGCCTGAAACGTATTGGGGATGGTGAGAAGCAATTTGTCTCAGATCCATCAGTAGATAATTATCGTGTGGTATATGAAACCATAGGTCATAGGATGAGTAAAGAACAGACGGAAATTAAGGATGTAGCGGCATCAGGGAATACTGGTGCATACCTATTTATGCATTTACCAGGGGCGGTAGGGATTGTGATTGCCCGAAGTCTTGGATTGGGGACCACCCAAATGCTGTATTTAGGACGCTTTATGGGATTGCTCTTATTTGCTGTAGCAGTATTTTTAGGAATAAGGAGGATACCTTTTGGAAAGGCAGTGGTATTTACTTTGGCAATACTTCCTATTACTTTACAGCAAGTCAATTCTTTTTCTTATGACAGCGTATTATTTTCATCAGTTCTGGTATTTGCATGTTATATTCTGGGAATGACTTATGACAATAAATCCATTTCCGAGATTGATTTACTTTTGGTATGCGTCCTGGGGATTGGAATTATATATTGTAAAAGTGGGGCATATACACCAGTTTGCTTTTCTTATCTGTTAATTCCAGCAAAAAAATTTGCAAACAGGAAAGAGCATGCAACATTTACATTGGGTCTGGGATTCACATATATACTGGCTTTTCTGGCAAAGAATATAAAGGTGGTAAATACTGGGGCAGAGGTTACCAATAAGGTAATGGGGATTGAGAGCGCAATGACAATACCAAACTATAGTGTTGATTATTTATTGTCCCATCCGATTACCTTCTTTGATGTTATAAATAATACAGTGCTGGATAAGACAGATTTTTATGTCCAGTCAATGTTAGGTCAACATTTGGGGTGGATTCAGATAGAAGTGGCAAATGTGATTGTGATTTCATTCTCCATCTGCTTATTTTTATCAGCTTTACGCCCACGAGGGGAAGAACAGTATATCGAGGTTAGCCATAAATGGTGGATTATATGTGTTACCGTTGCCAGCGCAGCCTTGGTTTTATTGGGAATGTTAATTTCCTGGACCCCGGTTACCTATGTGTCTGTGGAAGGAGTACAGGGAAGATATTTTTATCCCTTACTTTTCTTTGGATTGTTTGTCCTTAGAAATTCTAAGGTGATATTGTCAAGAAATATAGATAGAGAGCTTATGTTTGCAGGGTTTTCCATTACAACAGTTGGGGCATATTTCTTTATGCACGCAGTTTTATAAAGGAGTAATATGAACGAGAAAAAAAGACTAATGATAAATCTTACAGCTCAGATGCTTGCATTTGCAGTCAATATGGGGGTCAGCTTTATTGTGACTCCTATTATTGATGAAATAAGTACGGAGTTGACAGGATTTGTCACTTTAGCAAATAACTTTATAACTATTGCACAGATTGTAGTATCTGCCTTAAATACCATGGCTAGTCGTTTTATCACCATTCATATTCATAAAAAGAATGAAGAACAGGCAAATGAGTATTTTAGTTCAGTATTTTTTGGGAATTTAATGATGGCAGGAATCTTTTTGATTCCCATGCTGACCCTGATTATTTTTGTTCATAAGATTTTTCCGGTGCCGGGTGCTTATGTTGGGGATGTTAGGTTACTGTGGACCCTTTTGTTTGCCAATTTCTTTATCAGTATTATAGGTTCTGTATTTAGTACAGCCACTTATTGTAAAAATCGTTTGGATTTAAATTCTGTCCGAGTAATTCATGCAGAAATTATCCGAGTTATATTTTTAGTTACAGTGTATAATTTCTTTCCAAAATATGTGTGGTATATAGGAGCTGCAAGTGTGTTGCACACAACCTATGTTACCTTGTGGAATGTACAGTTTACCAAACAACTGCTGCCGGAAATTAAGATAAAAAAAACCTATTTCCGTTGGAAAAAGGTATGGGAATTAATGTCTTTAGGACTTTGGAATTCCCTTACCAGACTCAGTCAGGTACTGTTGGATGAATTGGATATTATGATTACAGGTATTTTAATTAACGCAGAGCAAATGTCAGCACTGGGAAATGCCAAGTTTGTTCCTACAGCAATTTCAGGGTTGATGGGGACAGTAGTAGGCGTTTTTTCTCCACAGATAACTATTGCGTATGCAGAGGGAAAGCAGGAAAAATTACTGGATGTCATCAAGAGTTCTAACAGGATTATGATTTTTATCATGAGTATTCCTATTGCTTTTGTAACAGCCTATGGTGATATCTTCTTTTCTCTATGGCTGCCAAAAAGAGACCCGCACCAGATGCATATTCTGGCACTTTTGGGAATGGGAGTGCTGTATGTAAGTATGAGTATCCAGGTGTTATATCATGTATTTATTATTACCAAAAAAGTTAAAGTAAATTCTATTGTAATGATTTGCTCTGGAGTGCTTTCTACTGCGTTGGTCTTTCTACTTTTAAAGACCACAAACTTAGGGATTTATGCAGTTGCAGGGGTAAGCACGGTGATTGGCTTGGTTCGAAATCTGTTTTTTACACCAATCTACGCAAGCCGATGTCTGAAAGTAAAGTGGAATACATTTTACGCCGATATTTTTACAGGTTTTATATCCATAGGAAGCATTAGTATCCTGGGTGTGATTTCCAGAAATCTTGTGAATATCCAGAGTTATGTAAGCTTGATTCTTGTGGGTATAGTAGTTGGATGCCTGGCTTTAATTTTGAATTTCTTTATCATTCTAAAAAAGGAAGATAGAATATTTGTAATCAATAAATTGCTAAGAAGAGGATAAGCATGAGTGGAATAGTTGAAAGTATTAAGGAACATGAGAAAATATATCACACACTGGTAAGTGTGGCAAAATCATATGAACACTTTAAAAATAAAACATTGTCGAAAGTGATATGGAAGATTTGCAGTCATTTCCCAATTCAGGAGGAGAAGGTCTATTTTTCTAACTTTAATGGACGAGGATTTGCAGATAATCAAAAATATATAGCGCAGGAAATTTTAAGGCGAAAGGAAAATGGAAGTCTAAAGAAAGACTATAAACTATTCTGGGTACTGCAAAATCCCAAGGAACAAAAGCTTCCAAAAGGGATACAGCCGGTAAAGATTGGAACAATAAAAGAGATTTACCATATGGCCACATCAAAATACTGGATTAACAATGTGCGGATAAACCAATATTTTATCAAAAGAAACAATCAGTACTATATTCAGACCTGGCATGCTGGTTTAGGATTTAAGCGGATTGAAAAAGACATAGAGGAGAGCTTAAGCCCGGAATATATCCGTATGGCAAAAATTGACTCGTCAGCCATAGACTTGATTGTGTCCAATGGTCCGTTTATGACCAATCACTTCAAAAGAATTTTTTGGTATGAAGGAGAATTTTTGGAAAAGGGGCATCCGAGAAATGATTTGTTTTTTTCCTATGGAGAAAAGGAAAAAGCCAACATCTATGAAAGATTGGGGATATCACAGGAAAAGAAAACAGTATTGTATGCGCCTACCTTCCGGGCAGATTACGGATTGTCAGCCTATGACTGTGATTATGACCGTTTATTAAATGCATTGAAGAAGCGCTTT
The DNA here is from genome assembly GCA_902767135.1 of uncultured Lachnospiraceae bacterium. Taxonomy (GTDB): domain Bacteria; phylum Bacillota; class Clostridia; order Lachnospirales; family Lachnospiraceae; genus RUG11237. Next base: position 15,340 of record CACXGE010000116.1, read on the forward strand.
CAAGGAGAATGGGTGTTGTTGGTTCGTCTGCATCCCAATCTTTTTGATAAATTCAATGACTTGAATTTAAAGGGAGAAAATATACGAAATGTATCTTCCTATCCTGATATGCAGGAACTTTTGTTTGCATCAGATGTAATGGTTACGGATTTTACCTCAGCCATGTTTGAATTTGCAATTATGGATAAGCCTTGTTTTTTATACGCCTCTGATTTAGAAGTGTATATGAAAGAACGGGGGCTGATTACCTTAGATGAAGTGCCTTTTCCCAAGACAGACAGCAATGAGGGATTAGAAGAGATGATATTATCCTACCAGGAAGAACCTTATTTAAAAAAAGTGCATGAATTCATGGAGAATAAATGTTGTGATCAGGGAATAGGAGCAGCCTCTGTAGTGGACTGGATGGAGAAAAAGGATTAGATATGGGGAAAAAACAATGCCAGATTAGGTAGCAGAGAGGAAAACGTATGGATATGGAATTGGCTGTCCGGGCAGTTTGTTCACTGCCCAAAATGATAGGTTACAAGATAAAATATGGAAAAAAGCTAAACACAACTTTGATACATGGATTGGGTAAGGGAACAAGGTTTATTGTGCGGGGCAAGGGGGAATTTTCCCTGGGTAAAGAACTTGTGAGCAGGGAAAATTGTCAGTTTCGTGTGGAAAGTGGTAAACTTCAGATTGGCGATAAATGTTTTTTTAATCTCAATGGTTCAGTTACCTGTAAAGACAGTATCGTCATTGGGGATGGATGTCAGATAGGAAATAATGTGGTAATCGTTGACCACAACCATACCAAAGATTTCACTGGCTATACCACCAAGCCGGTAAAGATAGGAAACCGTGTGTGGATTGGTGCGAACTGTGTTATTTTGCCGGGAGCGGTGATTGGAGATGGAGCGGTGATTGGAGCAGGAAGCATTGTCAATACAACGGTTCCCGAAAATGCCACATATTATAATAAAAGGAATATAGTTGTTGTTTAGAAAAAATAGTAGGAGAAGGGGAAACATGGGTAAGATTTCAATCATTGTGCCAGTGTACAATAGCCAGAATTCGCTGAGGAGATGTATTGAGAGCCTTATGGCACAGGATGAGAGTGTGTCTGAGATATTACTAATCAATGATGGCTCTACCGATAATTCTTTCAAAATTTGTAAGGAATATGAGGCAAGGGATGCCAGGATTCATGTGATAGACAAAAAAAATGAAGGGGTGTCGGAAGCTAGAAATACGGGACTTTTATATGCAAAAGGAGAATATATTCAGTTTGTGGATAGCGATGATTTTATTGAACCGGATATGTGTAAAACTCTCATGGAGGAGATGGAGGCAAAGGGGGCAGACCTTTGTATCTGTGGATTTCACCACTTATTTGCGGGAAAAGATGTGAAAAAAAGCTGTGGAGATTATATCTGCACTATGGGATATCAGGAGTTTGCAGGTGAGTTCATAGGGCTTTATCAGCGTGGATATTTGAATATGCCCTGGAATAAGCTGTACAAAAAAGAATTGATTACAGATTATTTTGATGCAGATTTAAGTCTGGGGGAAGATTTGATATTTAATTTGTCTTATCTTGAAAACATAAAAGAAAAAAGCCCCCATCCTGTGATAGTAACCATACCGGATCCGTTGTATTATTATATACAAAATCCTGAGGCCAGAACTCTTTCGTCTGGAGTTGGTCAGGATAAGCTGGCATTGTCAGCCTGTCTTTGTAAGAATACACTGAAATTTTACAATGACGTACTGGAAAGAACCGGAGAAGAAAAAGAAATCCATCTTAGAATGGTAGCAGAGGCAATGTGTGAACTGGCGGAAAGTGTTTTGGCAGAAAATTTTAAGTGGAAGGACTTTCAGACTATGGTAAAATATTACTATGAGGATAAATACTTGAAAAAAATAAATACACAAATAAGTGGTTTACCATTAGACTTGAGTGTCTTAAATTATTTCTTTGTAAGGCAGGATTTTAGAACCATGTGGTTTCTCTGCAAACTGCGTAAGATTTTGGTGAAAGTGAAAAGAGGTTAGTGATATGAAACCATTGGTAAGTGTGGTTGTGCCAATTTATATGGTGGAAAAATATTTGAATCGATGTGTGGAATCCCTGGTGAACCAGACGTATAAAAATCTGGAAATTATTCTGGTGGATGATGGCTCTCTGGATTCCTGCCCAAAGATATGTGATGAATGGGAGGATAAAGATCAGAGAATACAGGTAATTCACAAAGAAAATGGGGGACTATCAGATGCCAGGAATGCAGGGATAGCAAGGGCAAAAGGGGCATATATTGCACTGGTGGATTCGGATGATTTTGTGGCTTTGGATTTTATTGAGACCTTATTAAACACAGCCATAGAAACACAAAGCGATATTGTGCAATGTAGATATGAATATGTGGCGGGAGACCGTATGACAAAGGATAAAGAGAAAGTGGAGAATACAGAGATTTTTACCGGACGGGAAATGATTGCAGGCTTTGCCTGGAAGGATGGGGCTTACAATGTGGTGGCTTGGAATAAATTATATAAAAGGGAATTATTTGAAGATATTTCCTATCCTAAGGGAAGAATCCATGAGGATGAAGCTACCAGTTACAGATTATTTTACCAGGCGGATAAGGTTGCTTTTGTCTACAGATATCTCTATGGGTATTACACAGGGGGAAGCAGCATAACCAGAGACAGTTTTTCCAAAAAGAGATTAGATTGGGAATGGGCAGTTTATGAGAGAATAAAATTTTTGGAACAACATAAGGAAAGCAAGCTGGCGGCAATTCATTATAAGCTATACATGGATGGCTGTATTGATTTATATTTTAAAACTTTAGAACAGCTAAAGGATATTGAAGCGGCAAAGCATATGAAAGAGCATATGAAAAAAATATATGGAAAAGTTATAAGGGAGAAAAGTATTCCAGCAAGAACAAAGATGGGATATACTTTGTTTTTGAGTATGCCCAAAGCATTTAAAAAAATTGTGTCTGCAGGACAGTGATTTGACCTGAAAGTATGCTAATATGAGATAAAAGGATTTGAGAAAATGTTAAGTGTGATTGTACCTGTGTATAACGTAGAAAAATATTTGGATAGATGTGTACAGAGTCTGGTGAATCAGACGTTGAAAGATATGGAGATTATCCTGGTAGATGATGGTTCCACCGATGATAGTGGCAGCCTATGTGATGATTATGCCAGACAGTATGAAAATATTGTGGTGGTTCACAAGGAGAACGGTGGACTTACCTCAGCCTGGATGGCAGGGGTGAAGGCATCCAAGGGAGATTATCTGGGGTTTGTGGACAGTGACGACTGGGTAGAGGGGGATATGTATCAGATAATGTATGAGAAAGCCTTAGAAAAGCAGGTAGATATGGTTTGCTGCGGTCTGGTAAAAGAGTTTGAAGATAAAACAAGAACGCATACCTATCTCACAGACCGTTTGGAAAAGGGATACTACGAAAAAGAGGATATTATTCAGAAGATTCGTCCGGTGTTTTTGTGCGATGGAAGTTTTGACAGCAGAGCAATTCCTGCTTCCAGATGTATGAAGTTGTATCGGCGTGAAATTATGGAAGAAAACATGAAATACTGTAATGAACAGGTGAGTATTGGGGAAGATTTAGTGATTACTTTTGCCTGTTTTATGGATTGTGAGTCTATCTATACTTTTCACGATTATTATCCTTATCATTACTGGATCAATGAAAGCTCCTTAACAGGAAAACATGATAGCAATTATATTCGTAAGCTGATTACGTTAAGGGAACAATTATTGTATATCAATGAAGAAAAGCAGAGTGGATATGATTACAGACAGCAGATACTAAACGATTTTTTGTTCCTTACTTTGATGTGCATCAAAGATGAGGTGTATAAAAACAGGGAAGAAAGCCATGGCAAAGTGATAAAGAATGTAGCAAAAATCTGCGAAAGCCCCCAGGTACAGGAGGCTTTGCGGGAATATCATATGCCAAAGCTGATGCTTTCAGGCAAAATATTTGTGTTTATGATGAAGCATAAATTGTATGCTCTTATGTTTCTGGCAATTCGCATTGTATTTTCATAAATTTTCATAAATTTTCATAAAAAGAAGAATGTAATCTGTTCCGTGGTTCTGAACAGATCACATTCATTTATTTTTTCTGTCCTACTACAATTTTTTCAATGCCATTCATATCTGCGGCGATATCTGTGAAAGAGCTGTAGTAGCTGCCAAATATTTTGTCTGTTTTTGAAAGACAGTATAGGTCAATCAGTGCATCGTGCATACCTGCAATGCTGTCCCGTTCCAAGGTTTTGTTTTGGTTGGTGATAATAGCATCTTTAAAACGGGCAGTTAAGCTTTCTTCTTCCTTTGCATCGTCTGTGGCAAGGTAGAACTTGGTGTCCGGCTGTGTTTTTAACTCCTGTTCTATGGCCTGGGCAAAATCATCAGTTTTGCTGTTTTCAATGGCCCATGTATGGTCTGTTCGACGGATATGTACACCTACGGAATGAGCACCGAATTTTCCTGCAATGTTATCTACTTTTTCCTGGAGCATTTTTGTGGGAACAAAAAGATGATAATCTGTTGCAGGATAGAAATGTTCCCAGGTGGAGATATAGACAGAGCCAGACAAAGACTGAAAGAAGCCTTCTTTCAGAACCCCATCTGTTTTGTTATTTTCAATATCTTCATTGGCAAAGCGTTGTTTTTTTGTCATCTGCATCCAAAGCTTTTTCAAATTAAAATTGCTTCTAAAATTATATACTTTAAATTCTTTTGGTAATTCAAAAAGTTCTTCAAATGGACAATTAAGTTCGTCGCACATTTTCCACAGTACATATAGCTTGCAGTTTTTCTTTTGAGCTAATATATATGCAGAGTTTATTACTCTCATACGATTGCACAATCCACCAGAAGGCTGAATAACTATCATATCATTTCCTCTTTCTTTACTTTATATTCAATACGTTTCCTTTGGACTTCACACTGTGTTTTTATAAATTATTGTATAAAATCTGCCAGTGGACAGTAACAGTATAATCAAAAAAATAATTTCTGTAAAGAGATACAAGTAGACATTGTGAAAAAACTGTGAGATAATAGTTAATGTTCCGTCGCAAGTTTGACACTTGCTGTCAAGCTATGCGCTAAGAATGATATTGTATGAAATTTCAGCCCCATGTATCGTAGATGCATTTTAAATGGGCTGAAATTGTTACTGTGCACAGGTAACTGTGAACAGTAGCAGATAATAGTTGCTGTTCACGGCTAATTTAAAATAAAAATTCCAGGAGGCAAAGTATCGATGAAGGTTCTGCAAATAAATACCGTATGTGGAAGTGGAAGTGTGGGGAAAATTACAGTAGATATTTACGAAACCTTAAGGGAACTGGGAGAAGAGGCAGTGATTTTGTATGGGCGGAACCAGGCACCAAGGGAGACAAAGGGAGCCCAAAAAATTGGAAGTAAACCGGATTTTTACGCTCATGCCTTACTGGGCGTGTTGTTTGGAAAAGGTGGTTTTGGTTCAAAAAAATACACACAACAAATGATAGAAGTGATAAAAAAGGAAAAACCGGATATGATACATTTACACAATATTCATGGGTTTTACCTACAGATAGAAATATTATTCGAATTTTTGAAAAGGGCTGGGATTCCTGTAATATGGACCTTTCATGACTGTTGGCCCTTTACAGGGCACTGTGCATACTTTGATTATGCAGGATGTGATAAATGGCAAACGGGCTGTAAAGGATGCCCAAATCACAAAAAGACATATCCATACAGCATCAGGGACTATGCAAAAAAAAGTTTCCTTAGAAAAAGCAAGGCTTTCCTTGGCGTGGAGAATCTTACCATAGTAACTCCGTCCCACTGGCTGGAAGACTTGGTAAAAAAATCCTTCTTACAGGAGTATCCTACCTGTGTGATACCCAACGGAATCGATTTGGAGAAATTCAACCCACAAGTGTTAGAAGCAGAAGTAAAGAAAGAAAAAGACCCAAGAAAGATTTATGGAATTGGGGAGAAATATATGATTCTGGGAGTGGCAAATGTGTGGGAAGAAAGAAAAGGAATGGAATATTTTGTAAAGTTGAATGAACTGCTGTCAAGGGAAAAAGCAGGTGAGTTTAACCATGATAATACCGTGATTGTGCTGGTAGGGGTAAGCATAAAACAGAAGAAAAGTCTGCCATCTTCCATGATTGGAATTGAGAGAACCAAAGGAGTAAGAGAACTGGCAGCGCTGTATGGCACAGCGGATGTGTATGTGAATGCTACCCTGGAAGATAACTTTCCAACTACCAATCTGGAAGCATTGGCCTGCGCCACTCCGGTCATCACTTTTGCTACCGGTGGAAGCACAGAATCCATAGATGAAAGTTGTGGAATTGTGACTGGGAAAAAAGATGAATACGGCCTTTTAGAAAGTTTAATACAGATGAAGCATCAACCAAAGACGAGAGAGAATTGTCTTAAGAAGGGGCAGGAATATGACAGAAAGAAACGCTTTTTAGAATATATAAATCTTTACCGAAAGGTTGTAGAATAAGGAGAAAGCAAAATGAAGGTATCGATTATTACGACAACATATAATGATGCAGATAACCTGCAGAGAATCATGGAAGAAATTTTAAAGCAGGATTATGAGAATATAGAATACATTGTGGTAGATGGAAAATCTACCGACAATACCTTAGACATCATAAAAGAATATGAAAAAAAATTTAAAGGAAGAATGAAATACATCTCGGAGAAAGATAAGGGAATTTACGATGCTCTCAATAAAGGTATCCAGATGGCAACCGGTGATTTGATAGGTTGTTGCTTTGACAGATTTGCAGATGAACATGTGATATCAGATATGGTAGATGTAATTGAGAAAGAAGGCAGTGACGGTGTACACGGTGATCTTTGTTACATGGATGGAGAACGAGTAGTACGTTACTGGAAACAAGGTCAGGGAAGTATAAAAAAAGGCTGGATGCCGGGACATCCAACCCTTTATCTAAAAAAACAGGTGTATGATACTTACGGATTATATAAAACAGACTATCGTATTTCCGCGGATTATGAATATATGATTCGTATTTTAAAAGAGGAAAAGATAAAACTTTCCTATATACCGAGGGTATTAATCTATATGAGTCATGGTGGAACCAGTACCAATAGTCTTGGCTCCTACCTGGAGGGATTAAAGGAGGGCCATCGGGCATTAAAAGAAAATAACATAAAATGTGCAGTTTTTATTGATATAGTAAGAACTTTCAGAGTATTGTTGCAGTTTGTAAGAAAGAAAGGCAAGTGAAAATGAAGAAAATATACGATGTGATGTTATTTGTGGTGGAAAAATATTACTGGTGTTTTTTTGTATTGTTGACATTGCTGATAGGTTTTCTCAGCTTTTATCATTTGGATGGTGCCTACGTAAATAGCTGGGATGAAGCCAGACATGGAATTAACGCCTATGAAATGATGCAGAATCAGGATTATTTGGTACATACCTATGGATATGAAACGGACTATTGGAACTATAAGCCACCCTTCAGCTTTTATGGGATTATTTTAGGGTACAAACTCTTTGGTTATACTGTATTTGGTATGCGTTTTTACTCCGCAGTGTGCTACATGATATTGACCATTTTTGTGGGCTTATTTGTAAAACGTTATGGGAAGATAGCCTCCCTGTGTTCTTTGGCTTTTTTGGCAGCAAATTTCAGATGCTTTGAGTATCATATGGTGCGTTCCGGGGATGCAGACTCTATGTTTGTGATGTTTTTTACACTGGCAATGCTGTCAATGTTTTTGATTCCAAAGAAAAAGTATATGATATATTTTTGTGGATTTTTCTTTGCCTGTGCTTTTTTGACCAAAAGTTGGCATGCCATGATGATTGTGGCAATTGGCGGTTTGTTCTTGATTTTTTCGGGAGAAATTAAGAAACTCAACATAAAACAATGGATATTATTTTTATTGAGCTTCTCATTGCCTTTGGGAACCTGGGCGGTGGCAAGAATCTCAAGAGATGGTTTTACTTTTTTGCAGGGAATGTTAGAATATGATTTATTAAAGCGTACGGGACAAAGGTTGGAAAATCACGATTTCCCTATGGAGTATTACTTTACATTTTTGTTCTGTGATAATAAAATATATTTGCCGGCATTGATTCTATGCATTTGTGGTGCTGTATTCTTTACAAAGATGTATGTAAAGGAGAACAAGGGGGAAATTTCAGGTTATCTTTTATGGACTTTGGTTCCATTTACAGCATTCTCCCTGGCATCCACAAAGTTGAACTGGTATGTATATCCTGTAATCATACCAATCTTTATCTGTGCTTCCGTATTTATGGAAAAGTTTTTAAAATCCCAGGAAATAAGGACGGGAATCAAAGTGATTGGTCTTTGCCTGGTTATGACAGCCCTATTACTGGGGATGAAAGAGACTTACAGCAATATCAGAAGCCTAAACGGGGATGAATTTCAAACATTTCTGATGGAAAGTGTGGACAGAGATTCAGATTATGCAGGAAATCATGCATATATACAACTGAATGTGCCAGAATATCCAGAGTATTGGACCCAGTGTAATCAATTGTTAGGGGAATTACAAGGGGATTATCAGTGTGAAAATGGGGGGATTGCAGGATTTCTTTCAGATAAGAAAGAAGATACCTTATTATATTTGTCTATGGATTTATATGAAACAAATAAAAAGGAACTTGCAGATTGTCAGGTCTTGCATGAAAATAGCCAATGGATTTTAATGCAGAAGAAATAGAGAGAGTAATGTAGTATCTGTTTCGGGGTTCTGAATAGATGCAGTAACAATAGATGAAGAAGACAGGAGGTGTACTGGATGCGGTGTTTAATTATTATTCCAGCCTTTAACGAAGAGATGAATATCGTAAAGGTGGTGGATGAATTAATTGAAAACTATCCACAGTACGATTATGTAGTCATCAATGATGGCTCTAGCGATGATACAGCTAAAATATGTAGGGAACATGGGTATGAACTCATCGACTTACCTGTGAATCTAGGACTGGCTGGCGCTTTTCAGACTGGATTAAAGTATGCATATATCAAGAAATATGATTGTGCCATACAGTTTGATGCAGATGGACAGCACAGACCGGAATATATTGAACCAATGAGAAAGAAAATAGGAGAAGGTTATGATATTGTGATTGGTTCTCGGTTTGTCGAGGAGAAGAAACCACTGAGCTTAAGGATGGTTGGAAGTTTTCTCTTGTCTATGGCAATGAGAGTCACCACAGGTTGTAAGGTAAAAGATCCCACTTCAGGGATGCGTATGTTTAGTAGGAAAATGATAAGTGAATTTGCGTTAAGCTTAAATTATGGACCGGAGCCGGATACCATTTCTTTTCTGCTAAAGCAGGGTGCAACCATTACAGAAGTACAGGCAAGCATGGAAGAACGTATGGAAGGAGAAAGTTATCTTACCTTTGGTCGTTCTGCCAGCTATATGTTACGAATGCTGGTATCCATTTTGTTTATTCAAAATTTTAGAAAGAGAAAAAAGAGGTAAATTATGGGATTTGTATTAAGATTATTGCTGATTTTTGCTTCCTTGTTCACCACTTTGTACATTTTAAAGAGAATACGGCAGGCAAAATTACAGATAGAGTATGCAATTTTCTGGCTGCTATTTGCTGGGGTTTTAATTATCATGAGTATTTTCCCAAGCCTGATGATTATGCTTACAAGGGCAGTGGGAATGCAGTCTCCAATCAACTGTGTCTTTTTGGTGGTTATCTTTACCTTGATGCTGAAAATATTTATGCAGACGATTGAACATTCTCAGTTGGAGGATAAGGTAAAACAGTTAACTCAAAGACTTGCCATCGAAGAGAAACTAAGGCAGGATGAAAAAAAAGAAGCGATGGAAGAAAAAAGTAACGATTCAGTATAGAGCTTGGTATTTACTACTGAGACCGTGGAAAGATGTAAATTTCACAAAAATGGGAAATTATGCATGGGTAAATAAATCAAATTATGGTATAGAGAAAACGGAGGAATAAAAAATGAAGATTTTTGTAACAGGATGCAATGGACAGCTAGGAAGGGCAATCAATTTACAGTATAAGGATGCAGAGGATGTAACTTTTGTGAACACAGATGTGGCAGATTTGGATATCACCAAAGTAGACCAGGTTATGGCAGCGGTCAAAGCGGAAAAACCGGATGTTATCGTAAACTGTGCTGCCCATACTGCAGTAGATGCCTGTGAAACAGATTGGGACAACGCATATCGTATCAATGCCATTGGTCCGAGAAACTTAAGTCTTGCTGCCAATGAAGTACATGCAAAATTAGTCCATGTTTCTACGGATTACGTGTTTGATGGAAAAGGAAACAGACCTTATACAGAATTTGATGCTACAGCGCCACAGGGAGCTTATGGAAAGACAAAGCTTGCAGGAGAAGAATTTGTAAAGGCATTTGCAGAGAGATATTTCATTGTGCGTACTGCCTGGTTATACGGAGATGGAAAGAATTTTGTAAAGACCATGTTGCGCCTATCCGAGACAAACGACGAAGTACGAGTGGTTTCCGATCAGGTTGGTTCCCCAACAAGCACAAAGGAATTGGCATCTATGATTGCCCATTTGATTCCAACAGACAATTATGGATTGTTCCATGGAACCTGTGAAGGGGTGTGTAGCTGGGCAGATTTTACAGAGGAAATTTTCCGCCTCAAGGGATTATCTACAAAAGTAAATCACATTACATCAGCAGAATTTGCAGCTGCAGCACCAAGACCAGCCTATTCGGTACTGGAAAACTATATGTTAAAGCTTACCACAGACTACAGGTTTGCTGATTGGCATGATGCGATTGCTGAGTACCTAAAAGGAATCTAAGAGGTAGGCTATGGATAACTTTTTAAGACAATGGATTACAAGCAATATAACTTTTGGTAAGGATAAGAAGAAAAGTATCTCTGTGTTGGATATTGCCTTTGTATTGGCTGTAGGTATCGCGGGATTTGTTATGAGATTTGCTATGAGAGGATTTGCATCGGCAGACTATAATATATACATTGGTCCGTGGATGGAAAAAATCCAGGAAGTAGGGGGACTAACTTCTATAGGAATGGAGATTGGAAACTATCCACCACTTTATATGTATTTCTTTGCTGTTTTAACTTATCTGCCATGTTCTTATCTTACGTCGGTAAAACTACTGGGAGTAGTGTTCGATTATTTGCTGGCAATAGGATGTGGGAAGGTGGTTTACCAGGCTGCGAAAAGCAAGAACAAAGCCCTTTTGACTTATGGGGTTGTGTTGCTGTTGCCCACTGTGGCAGTGGACAGCGGATTGTGGGCACAGGTAGATTCTATCTACGCTACATTTCTAATATTTAGTTTATTATATATCATGCAGGGAAAATCGGTGAAATCCTTTGTGTTATATGGATTAGCTTTTGCACTAAAGCTTCAATGTCTGTTTTTACTGCCACTGTACATAGTACTTTGGGTAAAAAAGAAGGAGATGAAGCTGTGGCACTTTCTGTTGATTCCGGTGATGTATTTTACCAGTGTAATTCCAGCATGGATTGCAGGGCGGAGTTTAAAAGATTTGTTATTAATTTACTTTAACCATTATGGAGAATATACATCATTATTAAGCTATAATCGCCCCAATGGATATACACTCACAGTAACAGATCTGCTTCAGGAATACATTGGTGGTGCAGGAACCTGGTTTACCTTAGGATTATTGATTATCCTCATGGCTTTCCTGGTGATGAAAAATCACCAGATAAATGAAGTGCATATGATTCATGCCGGCTTGCTTATGATGATGACTGTCACCTTCTTTCTTCCGTATATGCATGAGAGATACGGTTATGTAGCAGATTTGTTGGCTGTAATGTATGGAATTATCTATATTCGCAAATTTTATATCACAATTTTGTGTGTAATGTGCTCCCTTGGAGGATATGTTGGATTTATCACAGGAACGTTTCCCATTCCATATACTGTGCTGGCAGTAGGGTATTTATATGCAATGTGTGTGGTAGCAAGAGATTTGTACGAAAAGTTGCGCCAACATGAGGAAACATAAATGACCTTTGATACCATTCGGTTTTGCGTTTTTTTTATGATGGTAATGGGAGGATTTTACCTGACTCCTGTGGCAAAACGTAAATATGTAGTGCTAGCTTCCAGTGTTGCGTTTTATCTTTTATTGGATGTTAAGGTAAGCCTTTTGGGGTTTGTGACAGTGGTATTTACTTATTTTGGTGCCAGAATCATGGAGAGGTTAAGACAGGAGAAAATCATATATGGCAGATGCTGTTTTTGGGGGATTATCACAATATTAATTGGAATCCTTTTGGGATTTAAATATTTAAATTTTGCCTCAGATGTGCTCTGTCAGGTATTGCAGTGGTTTCACCTGTCTACCCAAAAGAAGGTATTTGAATTGTTTGCCATGATTGGTCTGTCTTACTATACATTAAAGGCAGTTATGTACGTGGCAGAAGTCTATCAGGAAAGACGAAAACCGGAAAAAGATTTTGTGGCTTTGGCTTCGTATCTGTTATTTTTTCCGCAAATCATAGCAGGCCCCATTGACCCTCCAAGGAGTCTCCTTAGTCAGTTAAAAGGAAAGCTTTGTTATAGGGAAGAATTGGCTAAAAAGTCTCTTTTATTTTTGGCATCCGGCTATATGAAAAAACTTGTAATCGCCAATATGATAGTAGGATACGTAGACTGTATATACGATGACGTGACAGCTTATGGTGGTCTTACCTTACTGTATGGAATATTTCTTTATTCCGTACAGATTTACTGCGATTTTAGCGGATACTCAGAAATCAGTATTGGCCTGGCAGGATTACTTGGAATAGAGGTAGGGGATAACTTTCACTGTCCATACCTTGCAGCAGATATCAAGGATTTTTGGAACAGATGGCATATCTCTTTGTCGGGATTTCTGAAAGAGTATATATATATTCCCTTGGGAGGAAACCGAAAGGGCAGTGTGAAAAAGGTAAGAAATATATTGGTCACCTTTGTCATCAGTGGATTGTGGCATGGCGCCAACTATACTTTTCTGTTTTGGGGATTCTTGCATGGAATTTTAAACTGCCTGTGTAAAAAAACTAAGAGACAGGATACAAATTGTAACACCTTTCAAGATAGGGTAAAATTGTTTGGAAACATAGCGCTGACTTTTGTGCTTGTAACTGTCGGCTGGGTATTTTTTCGGGCAAATAGTTTTCAACAGGCGGTAACACTGCTCTACAGACTTGTAACAGAATTTTCTGCTTCCGTTTCCATGGATGGAGTAAGAGAAATGGTAATGGTTTATACAGGGGATATGATGAGTCTTTCCCCGTTTTTAATGAGTGGATGTCTGATGTTCCTTTTGTTTGTGCGGGAATACAGATGTACTTACGGTGGACTGGCAGGGCAATACGATAAAATGGGGAATCAGGAAAACATGGTATGGTTTTCCTTATGTATATTTTTCATTATCTGTTTTGGGAATTTTGGAAGCCAAGGATTTATCTATGCGAATTTTTGAGGTAAATGATGAAGAAATATGTAAAATATGCATTTATGGGATTGATATTTGCAATGGTTTTCTGTTGTATAAAAAATTTTGTGGCATACCGGCTTCCTGGCAAAAGCAGTGGAATGCAGGCTGCCATACAGGAAAAAAATATAGATTATTTATTTTTGGGTTCCTCTTTGTTTCGCCAAGGGATAGATATCAATATTGCTTTGGAGGAGACAAAAGGAAATTGTTTTATTATATCCTACAATGGAAATCAGCCGGTACAGATGAGAGAAGAACTGGCCATGCTTTTAAAACATCAGGTGGAAATTGAGAATATATATGTGGATTTGTATGTGTATTCTGCGGCACTAAGACCGGCAATCAGTGATAAGCGATTTATCTGGGATATGGATACCAGGGGAAAAATCAATGTCTTTTCGGAAATGGTAGAGCACTCGGAGGCGGGAACCAAAGAGTTTGTTGATTTTTTTATCAGTGCAAATAATGAGTATTTTTTGTTTTATCCGATCTTTCAACTGGTTGGAAGAAATGAATTCTACAAAGGTGGAAATTTAAGAGAAACCCCTGGACGTACAAGAAATGTGTTGGACCATCTGGAAACGCCCGGGGACAGGGAGCGAATTCATGAAGCACAAAAACAGGCACTTATTGACATTATTACCATGTGTAAGGAACAGGGAATTCACCTTACTTTTTTAGAAATTCCAAAGTATTATACATTGGAACAGGCGGATTATTACCAAAGATTGCAAGGAGAGTTGGAACAAATCATAGAAGGTCAGGAGTATATTAGTGCTTCTCAAGTAGGGTTTGATAATAGGAATCCTGAAAATTATCAGGATTTATTTCATTTATCAGCCAGGGGGCGCAGAGAGTATACCAAACAATTGCTAAATGTGGAACTGAGGTGAGGATGGTAACGATGAAGAAGAAAAAATTAGAATATATAGAAGGATATAAAGGATTTGCCTGTTTGTGTGTTATGTTGTCCCATTTTTTTGCGGCATTTTGTAATGTGTGGGTAACATCATTGCCAGAGAGAGCTCATAATGGTGCATGGTTTGAAACCTGGATTGGAACTACGCCACTGAATTGGTTTTACAATGGAAATTTTGGAGTGCGTGTGTTCTTTATCACCAGTGGCTTTGTGTTAAGCTATGCCTATTTTTGTACCGGAAGTGTGGAATACCTAAAAAAGGGAGCATTAAAACGATATTTCAGGCTGGTAATTCCAGTGGTTTTTATCAATGTGGTAACCTGCTGTCTGATGAAATTTGGCTTGCTGTATCACAGGGAAGCTGCCATGATTTCTAAAAGTTATGATTGGTTGTCAGCGTTTAACAATTTTGAACCAAGTTTTTTCGCTGCATTAAAAGAAGGGCTGTTTGAAAATTTTTTTAAGAACACATCAAACTATGTTGGGCCATTGTGGACCATGACATATGAAATGCTTGGTTCTTTGTTAGTATTTGCATTTCTTGCTTTATTTGGCAGGGATAAAATTCGTTATGTGATATACCTTGTTTTTTTGGTACTTTTCAGGGAGTCAAATTATTCTCATTTTGTGGTGGGAATGGCTCTGTGTGACATTATGCAGAATCAGAATGCCAGAATGGAAAAATTCAGAAAAAATAAATGGGCAGTGGCTTTGGTGGCTGTGATTGGAGTGGCGTTTTGTACCTATCCTTCCGGTACTGATCCAAGTATTACCATGTATCGTTATTTTAATTTAAATCAGTTTATGGATACGGTGACCGTATATCATTTTATTGGAGCAACGCTGTTGTTTTTTGCGATTTTAAATAGTAAAGGGCTTCAGAAGTTCTTTGAGTTGCCACCATTCGCTTTCCTTGGAAAGCATTGTTTTGGATTGTATCTGGTTCACTGGCCCATTATGATGAGTCTTTCCAGTTATATTATTGTCAAATACACAGGAGGAAGCCTGTCTTATTACAAGGTAGTGGCCATTGATTTTGTGATTACCATGGCAGTGATTATACTTTGGGCAATAATGATTTCAAAGACGTTGGATAAATATAGTATCAATTTGGCAAAATGGGTGGCTTTAAAAGCTTTCCCAAAGGAGGAAAAGGACGTTTCGTAACAAGATGAAAAGAAGAGAGAAAAAAAATCAGATAACGAATGAGAAACAAGAGATAGGAAACGAGATGACAGAAAGAGAAACAAAAAAAGTAATCACAGAAAAATATAGTAATACACCAAAAAAGAGAAAAGGTTATTTGGATATTGCGAAAGCAATTGGAGTAATCATTGTGCTGATGAACCATATTGGATTGTCCCTTGGAAAAGGAAATACATATCTGGGAGCCTTTTATGTGTCAGAATTTTTCCTGTTGGCGGGGATGACATTTTATATAAAACCAGAGGAGACGTCAGACAGCTTTGTGACAAAGAAGGCAAAACGCTTGTTAATTCCTTACTTTGGCTACAGTCTGTTTTATCTATTATGGTATGGAGTGTCCCAGATGAGGTCAGGTCATATCCATGCCCTGGATATTCAGAGAAAGATTGCAGGAATCTGTTATGGAAGAAATTTTTTCAATATTGGAACGCGCAGAATATACATGATGGAAATTATGAATGCACCAATGTGGTTTTTGCTGGCGTTGTTTAGCTGTCTGGTTATATATGGAATCCTGACAATTCTTATGAAAGATAAAAAGTGGATTGGAGTCGTTTTACTGACAGGTTTGGGCATTGTATTACAGTATACTGTGAAGATGCTTCTGCCTTGGGGAATTGATGTGGCAATGATTATGCTGCCGTTAATGTATGTAGGAGAGCGGCTGGCAAAGGTGGATTATATCGGAATTACCAGGAGAAAACTTTGGCTGCTTCCCCTGATAGCCTTTCTTTTTGTGGGGGTGGTGACATGGAATGGTCCTGGGAATTCATCTGTCAATGATTATGGGCGTAGTGTGTTTTTATTCCTAATAGCATCTTTCTGTGGAACTATTCTTTGTGTTATATTTTCATATTATCTGGAAACCTATTTGCATTTTTTAGCAAAACCACTTATGATAGTAGGAAGGTACACTATGGAGATTTTGTGCCTTCATCTGTTTGTCTTTGCAATTGTATCCACAATTGCGGGAATCCTAGGTGCAGGCAGTGAGAATACAGGGGTAAAGATTGTGGCAGTTTTTATAGGCCTGGCTGTGCCGGTGTTATTGAAAAGTATGTGGATAAGAATCCTTGATATGTTAAAGAAAGGGAAAAATAATGAGTGAAAAAATTTCGTTTGTAATTCCCTGTTATGGTTCGGAACAGACCATTGGAATCGTAACAGGTCAGATAAAAGAAGTGATGAAAGAAAGAGAAGAATTCGATTATGAGATTCTTTTGGTAAATGATTGTTCTCCGGACAATGTGTGGAGTGTGATTACCAAGCTATGCAAAGAGGATAGCCATATTCGTGCCATTCGTCTGGCAAAAAATTTTGGACAGCACTCTGCATTGATGGCGGGATATACCTTTGTGACGGGAGATTATGTGGCTACCCTGGATGATGACGGACAGACTCCGGCAGGAGAGGTGTTTCAGTTAATCGATAAGGTAAAAGAAGGATATGATGTGGCATATGGCTATTATCCAGAGAGAAAAGATAATATTTTCCGCAAGTTTGGTACCTTAATGAACAATAAGATGCTGGAAATGATGATTGAAAAACCAAAATCAGTACATTTAACCAGTTATTTTGTGGCAAAAAGATATATTGTGGATGAAATTGTAAAATATAAAAATCCCTATCCATATATCTGGGGTCTGGTGCTTCGCACTACAAAAAATATTGTGAATGTACCAATCAATCATGAGGAAAGAAAAGAGGGAAAATCAGGATACACTCTGGTAAAGTTGTTAAATTTGTGGATGAATGGCTTTACAGCCTTTTCCGTCAAACCCCTTCGGATTGCTACCGGTGTAGGTGCTGTCACTTCTGCAGTTGGAGTTTTGTTTATTATTTTCACCATTGTAAAGAAACTCATGCAGCCGGATTTGGTACCAGGATATAGCTCTTTAATGGCTGTGTTACTCTTTATCGGTGGTATGCTTATGGTTATGTTAGGATTAATCGGTGAATATGTAGGGCGAATTTATATTTGTATCAATGCTTCTCCACAGTTTGTGATAGGGGAGCAGATAAATATAACTAAACAGGATCAGGTTTCGTAAAAGGGTGAGGGAATGAAGGAAATCATAAAGCAGATATTACAGTCCTGGAATAATAGGGACGGAAATGTAAACAGTACCCAGGATATTATTTTGTGGATACAAAAATTGAATAAGGAAACTTTTGTGGATATCAAGGAATGCAAGATTTCAGACAGTACCTTTTGGTTTTATGACGATTACAATGGAGAAATCTTAAACAGAAAACGCAGTTTTTTCTCAGTAAAAGGGATGCGTCATTTTGTGGATGATGAGTTTATCTGTGAACAGCCTATGATAATTCAGCCGGAAATCGGTTATCTGGGCATCATTTGTAAGGTGATAGATGGGGAATTGAATTTTCTGATGCAGGCAAAGATAGAGCCGGGAAATGTAAACTGTGTCCAGATTTCTCCCACCATCCAGGCTACCAAAAGTAATTTTACCAGAGCACATGGTGGAAAGCTGCCTACGTATTTTGAATATTTTGAAAATTCCAAACAATATACCGTGCTTTATGACCAGATTCAGTCAGAGCAGTCAGCAAGGTTTTATAAGAAAAGAAATCGAAATATGATTATGCTCATTGAAGATGAAATTCAGGTTTACGAAAATTACAAATGGATGACGCTAGGTCAGATCAAGGAATTGATGAAGATAGATAACCTGGTGAATATGGATACAAGAACTGTCCTTTCTGGTATTCCTCTGGTAACCACCAGATTTGATGCCGAAGACTTGGAAGAACTTAGAAGCTTTTTTGCGGAAAAAGAGTTTTTTGCATCCATATATGAGACGGATATCATGGAAGAACTGGCACAGATTTATCAGTATATGAACAACTATAAAATGTTTCATGAAGTGAAGACAAAGTCGGTTCCACTAAATGAGCTGGTGGATTGGCGGGTGGATGATTACGGGGTTACCTGTAAGAAATCTTCCAATTTTATGGTGAGATTTTACGATATTTCCATCTCTGGGCGTGAAGTACAGAACTGGACTCAGCCTTTGTTTAAGG
Source organism: uncultured Lachnospiraceae bacterium (assembly GCA_902767135.1). GTDB lineage: Bacteria > Bacillota > Clostridia > Lachnospirales > Lachnospiraceae > RUG11237. The sequence continues at coordinate 34,088 of CACXGE010000116.1, forward strand.
CAAATGGACAGGCTGTGTTTGGGCTGATTTGCTGTAAGGATCAAGGGGTATACAAATATCTGGTTTGTCCTAGAGCAGAGATTGGTTCTTTCGATAAACTGGAATTGGCTCCATCCATACAGAAAGAGCCCATTGAAGTTGCCACCCACGAAAATGCTGTGGAACACTTGTTTGAGCAAAAGCTGTCAAAAAAAGAAGGAGTCCTGCTGGATGTGCTTCTCTCCGAGGAGGGGGGACGCTTCTATCATGAGCAGAACCGAAATGTAATCATGGAAATTTCAAAGGAAGAACTATCCAAGCTGCCAGAGGGGTATTTCTGGGTTAGCTACAGTACCTTGAATTATCTGGTACAGGTAAATAATTGTTTGAATATTCAATTGAGGAACCTGTTGTCCTTGTTAAAGATATAGGGGATCTGTTCAGAGCAAATGAACAGATACGAAAATCGGGCAATGCTGACAAATGCAAAATTGCCCGATTTTTGTATCATTCACATTTTCTTACGGTCTCAGCAGTAAATGCTGAGACCTGTACTGAATAGTTACATTTGTTCAGAAAAAAGAACAGTTACAGATACCCTTCATAAGCTTCCATACACTGTCGGGTGACAGGGCCGGTATGGAAGTTTTTTTGTGCCAAAGAAGTGACAGGCATGATTCCTATAAGTGAGTTTGTGACAAAACATTCTTCCATAATTCTAATGTCCTCTGGGTGGAGTATCACCTGATTGATGGGAAAATGTTCTAACAGGAAACGCCTTACAATGCCAGGTAAGAGCCCACAGGAAAGGGCAGGGGTATAGATCTGTCCGTCACGGACAAAAAAGACATTGGTAGTGCTGCCCTCACATATTTCTCCTCTTGAGTTTAGGAAAAGTACCTCATCGATATCCAGCGTATGGGTACGTCTTTTTTCTATTATGTTATCCCCATAATTCATGGTTTTGTGAAACACCAGGGGAGAGGTTTCGTTTCGATAGATCTTGCTGTAGTCTAAGCGAAAGCCCTGTTGTATTACGTTAGCTGTGTAAGGATTGTCACGGAAGGTAAATAATTTGTTATTTTCAGACACCATAATCTTTAAGGCGTGCAGTGGAGGGAGAGAAGTATCCTGCTGGTGTTCTAAAAAGCTGTGTACTTCCTCTTGGGTGACCCTTTGTGAAATTCCAAGAAATTGCAGGGTAGCGTTTATTCGCTGCAGGTGCCAGGAAAGAAACATGGGTTGATGGCAACGTAAACATATTGTTTCAAAGGCTCCCAGGCCAAATTGAAAAGCATCATCAAGTATTATATTCATATTATCCTCCATCTATAATGTAAATCCCAGTGCATTTAACAGTGCTTTGGCTTTCTGCCAGGTTTCCTCATACTCAAAGAGGGGGTCTGATTCCCAGGTAATTCCACCGCCTACTCCTAAATGATATATACCGTTTTGGTGTACTGCACTGCGAATGACAATATTAAAATCACAGTCACCATTGAGGGACAGATAGCCTATAGAGCCTGTGTAGATATTTCTGCCACAGTGTTCTTCCTGGTCAATGAGTTCCATGGCGCGTAACTTGGGAGCGCCGGTAATGGAACCACCGGGAAAGGTTGCATTTAACAAATCTAAGGCATTTAACTCCGGTCGAAGTTGCCCTTGTACATTTGCAATCAATTGAAAGACAGTGGCGTAGGTTTCTACATGAAACAGTTCTGTCACCTGGACACTGCCAGGGATACACACACGATTTAGGTCATTGCGTTCTAAATCTACAATCATAAGAAGTTCACTCTGATCCTTTTGGGAATGGGCAAGTTCTTCCTTTAATTGTGCATCTTGGGCAGCGGTGTCACCACGTTTTCTTGTTCCTTTGATGGGGCGTGTTGTGATATGCCCATCCTTCATCTGCAAAAAACGTTCTATGGATGCGCTGACAATTTGAAAGTCACTGTAATTTAGGTAAGCGCCAAAAGGAGAAGGGTTGTTTTTTCGCAGATTACAAAACATTTCATAGGGAGTGACCTCACTTTTTATCTGTAACTGTTGGGTCATGTTTACCACATATATGTCCCCATCCTGAATATAGTTTCTCATATTTTGTACAGCTTGCATATATTCTTCTTTGGTGAAATTGGGATTAAGCTGTGGTTTAGATGAAACGGTATTTTGGTATTGTCTGGAAACTTTTTTGCTTTGCTGCAGCAATTGGACGAAATCATGCACCAGGCTTTTGAGAGAATCTGGATTGCTAAGGTTTTTCGGGTTTTCAAATTCTTCCAGTTTTCCGTTATAAATCAAATATAAATTATGCGCTTCATGGTCTTCAATAATGAAAATATCATAAAACGTAAGAATACAGTCAGGCATAGAAAGTGACTTTGCATGGCGGCTTGCCACTCCCTCTTTTTCACGGCCAAAGTCATAGGAAAAATATCCTATGGCACCGGAAATCAATGGAAGATGTGTGGGATTTTCTTCCTGATGTTTTGCAAGATAATCTCGTAGGTATTCTGTGAAGGGAATCTTGCAGGGGACTCCGTTTACTGTGAAAATCTCATCTTTTACCAGCTTTAAATAAGGCTGACAGGCAATTATGGAAAATTTTCCTAACTCTCCTTTTAAGGATGAGTCTAAAAACACGGCATCCTTCTCATCTTTTAGCTGTTGAAAAATCTGGTGAATGGGAGGGTAATATTTTAATTTTTTTAACCATCTCATCTATAACACCTCCTGAGCTAACATAGAATTCCAACGTTTACAAAGAAGATGAAAATTTTGTAGGAGTTCATGACCATATTGTGTTAATACAGCTTCAGGATGAAACTGTACTCCATACACCGGAAGATATCTGTGGGCGATCCCCATAATGACGCCATCTTCGCTGCGTGCTGTGATTTTTAAGGAGGATGGGAAATCTGTTTCCGACACAATCAAGGAATGGTAACGAGTGACCCTGAAAGTATTGGGAAGATTTAAGAACAGTCCGGCATTGTCGTGGTGAACCAGGGAGGTTTTTCCATGGATAGGAGAGGGGCCTTTACATACCTGTGCTCCGTAATGGTAACCAATGAGCTGGTGCCCCAGACACACACCTAGTATGGGGATTTTTCCCTGAAAAGTGTTTAATACATCATGGGATATGGTAGCATCCTGGGGACGTTTTGGACCTGGGGATAGAATAATACCCTCAGGATGTAAATTATGGATTTCTTCCAGAGAGACGGCATCAGCGCGACGCACCAGTATTTCCTGTCCATTTTCTAGAAAATAGGAAGAGAGATTGTAAACAAAAGAATCATAATTATCAATCATATAATACATAAAAAACTCCTTTCAAAATAGCCACTGGTAGTTAGCGTACAGTCGTTATCCTGGCAGGAGCCTAGGTCCGTAACCTGTATATTGTTTCTTAACTGTTTCGAACTACAAAACAGTTGTGTTGGGTTTACTATACAACATAACTTAATATTGTGCAAGGGAGTAATTATTGGTTATGAATGAACCCGCGAATCAAGTTCGGAGACCCACCTATGGAACACGGGGGCGCATCTATCTTAGCGGAGCTAGATGCGACCCCGTGTTTTCAAGTTGTCAAAAAGGAAAAATTATGCTAACATCTGTATGAAAAACAAAGGACTTTTTAGAAAGTAAAGTGAAGGAGAAAAACATGATAAGAATTGGAGTGATTTGTCCGTCAGAGATTGCATACCGCAGATTTATGCCTGCAATTATGAAATGTGCACAAGAGGAAATAAAATATATGGGGGTGGCAGTTGCTAACGAGCAGGAGTGGTTTGGAGAAAAGGTGCCCCAAAATGCTTCACAGATTTTAGACGGAGAAAGGGAGAAAGCCCAGAAATTTGTGGATGAGTTTGGGGGCAGGATTTATGACGGTTATGATGCTCTTCTTCAGTCGGAGGAGATAGATGCAGTGTACCTTCCACTGCCGCCGGCCTTGCACTATAAGTGGGCAAAGAGAGCGTTAGAATGTGGCAAGCATGTATATTTGGAGAAACCTTTTACCCCGTCTTTGAAGGAGGCGGAGGTATTAATCTCTTTGGCAAAAGAAAAGAACCTTGCCCTGCATGAAAATTATATGTTTGTATTTCATAAGCAGATTGAGGAAATTAAGGAGGAAGTAAAAAAAGGAAGTATTGGTGATGTAAGGTTGTATCGAATTTCCTTTGGATTTCCAAGAAGAGCTGTAGAGACAGATTTTCGCTACCATAAGGCACTGGGAGGGGGAACCATTTTGGACAATGGCGGTTATACCTTCAAGTTAGCAGCATTATTTTTAGGAGAGGATGCGAAAGTGACCCAGGGCTGTTTAAATTATACGGAAGAATTTGATGTAGATTTATTTGGAAGTGCTGTTATGGTAGGGAAAGACGGATTAAATGCACAGCTTGCTTTTGGAATGGACAACGATTATAAATGTAGTTTGGAGATTTGGGGAAGCAAAGGGACTTTGTTTACCAACCGTATTCTCACAGCACCGGAAGGCTTTGTACCGGAAATGAATCTTCATACTCAGGCTGGGGATGAGAAGGTAAGTTTGTCAGCAGATGATGCATTTTACAAGTCCATCAACCATTTTGCAGACTGTGTGAAGAAAGAGAATGTAAGAGAAGAGAATTATGAACTTATTAGAAATCAGGCGCAAAGAGTTCAAGCGTTTCATGACTTGGCAAGGAGGAAAAATTAATGAAGATTATGGTGCTTGGTGCAAACAGTTACATTGCCAGGAATCTGGTTCAGATACTGAAGAGAACACCAGATAGATATGAACTTGCTCTCTATGACAGGGAATCGGAGCATAAGGAGGGGTTTTTAGAATACCAGCCTTTGAATATTCTGGATTGTGAGGCAGTGTCGAAGTTAGATTTTGCCTGTGATATTGTGTATATGTTTGTAGGTAGAACAGGGACAACTCAGGGCTTTGAGGAGTATGATAATTTTATTGATGTAAATGAAAGGGCTTTGTTAAATGTTCTCACAGCTATGAAGGAACAAAAAAGCAAAGCTAAGATTATTTTCCCGTCTACCCGTCTGGTGTATAAGGGAATGCCGGGAAAATTAAAGGAAGATGCCAAAAAGGAAGCCAAGACCTTGTATGCGGCTAATAAAATAAGCTGCGAATATTATCTGGAAATGTACCATAATGTATATGATATTGATTATAGAATCTTTCGTATCTGTATCCCCTATGGAACCATTATTCCAGGGGCAAAATCTTATGGAACTGCAGAGTTTTTCCTAAGTAAAGCCATGAATGGAGAGGACATTTCTCTTTACGGGGAGGGGGAACAACGAAGAACCCTGACTTACATGGAGGATTTATGTAATGCCATAATTCAAGGTTCCGAATCAGAAGCATTAAGTGCGGATGTATACAATATTGGTGGGGAGGATTACAGCCTAAGAGAAATGGCAGAATTGATTGCTAAAAAATACCAAGTGGGAGTAACCTTTGTTCCATGGCCCGAGACAGCCTTAAAAGTTGAGTCCGGAGACACGGTATTTGACTCAGAGAAGTTAGATAGCAAAGCAGGTATTTCCTACCCAATGAAGTTCAAGGAGTGGATACAAGGGGCATAGGTGGTCCCGCGAACCGGGTGGTCCCGCGAACCGGGTTCGCAGGACCTATGCTGGCTCAATCCATGACTGGGGACGCTCTTCGTGACGAAAGAACCGTCCCCGGTCACACCCACATATCCAACAGGTAGAAGAAAAGGGGTACCATACAAATTCCAAAGCCAGATAAGAATCTTAGCCATATCACACTTCTCTCTACGGTTAATTCTTCCGAAAAATCATTGATATTTTTCTTGTTTTCCGCTTTTGTTCTGTTTGCCCGTGGGAAATTCAGGTACATCAGAGCAAGGTTTGCAAAGGCAAAGATGCCTAAGCAGACCGGAAGTCCAAAGGTATTAGTGAAAGACTGGATGGTTGCTTCGTCGGCAAGGAGGAGTAAATTGTTTTTCTGTATCATCTCTGGTATCGGGTGAAATATTTTAGAAAATGGCATCAATGCCATAATCCATTTATAGGAAAACACCCATGGGAAGAATAAATTCTGGGCAAGGACCAATCCAATTCCAGACAGGGTATCTAACAGTAAATTTACCTTTAAAAGTTTTGTATTCTGACAGGCCATCAGGGCAAAGTAAGGCGTTAGAAGTATAATCCAGTAAGGACTGGATTCTGAGAATACAAAAAAGCAGGACCAAACGGCAAATGGCAGATAAATTGCAAATTTTCCTAATTCATAGTCGGAATCAATTTGTTTCATATAGCAGAAAAGTAAAATCCCCAAATAGACCATGATAAAAATAGAGGCATTTCCAAGACCTAAGGTGACAGTTCCCATTAGCATCTTATTCATTTGTGCAAATAAGAAGGAGCCTGCAGGAGTAGTTCCTAACAGGGAGAAGAAAATTTGGGAAACTAAGAAGACAGAAAGGCTTCCCATGGTATATTCCAGGATTTTAAAGGCATTTTTCACTCTCAATAAAAGTAATGGCAGGAAGATAAAAAGGGCAAAGGTTTTCATGGTCACTGCAACTGCCATGTAGAGAGTGAATTTTGTCATGTCTTTTTTGATGTAATAGTACAGACCAATCAAAGAAAAGAAGATTCCAATAATATCGTACTGGCACAGGACAAAGATAGAGGACATAATAAACGTGGAAGAAAGATAAATCAGTCCACACCATAAATTCTTTTCTTTTGAGAATCCAAGAAGACGGCCTATCTTCTTGATATAAATATATGTGCCAGCCAGGAAAGGTAACATAATTCCCTTAGCCCACAATAGACAACCGGTAGAGTACAGGGCATCTATGTGGGTAAGCTGTTCTATGACCCAAAGGGGAAAATCCCAAATGGCAAAGATAATGTAGATGGTAAAATCATACAGGGCATCGCAATGTAAGGTATCATAAAAGGTCATATTCTTACTCAAATCATAAAAGTGAGTGATGTTTCCCTGAAAAAGATAGGTCCAAAAATCGATTCCGGAACGGGTGGTGATAGCTACATCTGTATAAAAGTAGGTTAGATAGAGAAAAAATAATGATAAAATAACTACAATAAATTCAAAACCATAGGGTTTTTTCGTGTTTTTAAACCAGTTCATAGTAATCTCCTTCAAAATGACTTCCGTAATAGTCACTTATTTTGTACTTTATATGCTGTAAACAGCTACAATTTATCATTATGGTAACACAAGTAGCTTATCTGTGTAAATCCCCATTGCTTGATTTTTATTATACAGTGTGTTAGAATATATTCAACTGTGTGTGAAATAAAAAGGTAACTTTATGGATGGTAAGAAGAAAAGAAATGTTTACTTTGACAATTTAAAAGTCCTGCTTATTATTTTGGTGGTCTTTGGACATGTAATTGAGCAGCTTCGATTTTCCAATGGAGTATTGTTAGGTATATATAATTTTATATACCTATTTCATATGCCTTTATTTATATTCTGCTCTGGGGCATTTGCAAAGCCGGACCCTGTCCGTGGAGTGAAAAAGTATTTGATTCCGTATGTGATCATGCAGTTTTTATTTGGATTGTTTGATGTATATATCTGCCAGGAGGACGGGTTTCATTTCCTGGATAGTTACTACGTACTTTGGTATCTGCTGGCACTGGTGGTATGGAGTATTTCTATTTTCTTGTTTAAAACGAAACAACAGCCACAGAGAAAGTCAAAACAGACAGGAATCTTATTGTTGAGCATTGGAATAGGGCTGTTGGCAGGATATGTAGATTGGATTGGAAAGACCTTTTCCCTCTCCAGGATTTTTGTGTTCTTTCCCTTTTTTATTCTGGGTTATTATTGTAACAGGGAAGACTATGGCAAGAACATAGTAAATTTTATAGAAGATTTTCTGCATCAGGAAGTACATAAAAATCATAGAATTATTTTAAAAATCATAGCTTTTTTGGTATTAGGTGGAGCTTTTGTTTTGGTTATGCTCCTGGGAAATTCCATAAATACCTGGGCGTTATATGGCTATACCTCCTATGCTTTTCAGGGCTATACTGTAAGATTTCGTCTGTTGCAGTATTTGGCAGCGGTAGTTCTGGGGCTTTGTGTTTGTTTGTTGGTACCGGAAAAGAAAGTTATCTTTCCAAGTTTGGCAAGGAATATGATGGGATTATATTTACTACATGTACCTGTGATAAAGTTAATAGAAAAGACAGGTGTTGTAGAAGTGCTCTCTTGTGGAAGTGGGTGCAGGGCTACCCTTTTGGAGTTGGGATATGGAGTGACTGTCACAGCAGGCATGGTAGGTGTGTGGCTGGCTGTTTTGAAAATAAGCGGTAAACGTTTCAACCATGGATGAACAGTTGCGTTGTATATTAATCGAGACGAAAAGGCTTAGGAAGGAAATGTAAATGAACAAAGCGATTATTCTTGCAGGCGGTGTGGGAAGTAGAATGAAAACCCAGAATCGTCCAAAGCAGTATATAGAAGTAAATGGGAGACCTATTATAAATTATTGTCTGACTACCTTTCAGAATCACAGAGACATTGATGAAATTTTTGTGGTGGCAGATGAGAGCTGGCAGGACTATATTACAGAATGGATGAAGAGAGACGGGATAACAAAGTTTCAAGGTTTTGCTGGCGCAGGAAAGTCCAGACAGCATTCCATATATAACGGATTACTGGCTTGTAGAGATTTATCAGAGACAAAAGAGGATGATGTAGTAATCATACATGATGCTGCCAGACCCTTTGTGACGGAGGAAATTATCAGTAGCTGTATCAAGGGAGCTATAGATTATGATGGAGCCATGCCGGTAATTACAGTGAAAGATACCGTTTATTGCAGTAAGGATGGAAAGAATATTCATAGTCTGTTAGAGAGAAGTGAACTGTTTGCGGGACAGGCACCGGAAAGCTTTCGATTTGGAAAGTATATGCAGATTCACGAAAGTGCCACAGAAGAAGAGTTGTTAAATACCAGGGGCAGCAGTGAGATTGCCTACAAACATGGGATGGAGATTCATTTGTTTGAAGGTGCAGAACGCAATTTCAAGATTACCACTATGGAAGATTTAACAAATTTTCAGGCAGAATTAGATAAGGAAAAGGGGGATTCGTAGATGAAGGCGTATGTATTAGAAGGAATAGACCAATTAGAATATAAAGATGTAGAAACTCCGGAAAGCAGGGAGGGATTTGCTTTGGTGGAGGTAAAGGCTGTGGGAATCTGTGGGTCTGACATTCCACGAATTTTTGAAACAGGAACTTATCACTTTCCAACTATTCCAGGACATGAGTTTGCAGGAGTGGTAAAAGAGGTGTATGATGAAGAGTACAAGGAATTGGTGGGGGAACGTGTAGGGGTATTTCCGTTGATTCCATGTAGAGAATGTTCCCCATGTCAGGAGGGAAAGTATGAACTTTGCAGGAACTACAATTATCTAGGTTCCCGTTGCGATGGCGGATTTGCAGAGTATGTGCTTGTGCCAATCTGGAATCTTCTTCCCTTACCGGATACGGTGTCCTTTCAAGAGGCTGCAATGCTAGAGCCTGCTTCTGTGGCAAGACATGGTTTGTCACAGATTGGAGAAGAAAATATTTTAGGAAAGACGGTTTGTATTTTTGGACCGGGAACCATCGGGTTACTTATGGCACAGTGGGCTGGTATCTTTGGAGCGGATAAAGTCCTTTTAGTGGGAACTAAGGAGGGACAAAAAGACTTGGCAGCAAAGCTTGGATTTACCTTATTCTGCAATTCTAAGACAGAGGATGTCCAGGAATTTTTGAAGGCGAATACGGATGGGGAAGGTCCGGATATTGTGGTGGAAGGCGTTGGAAATGATTCCGTGCTCAGCGAGTGTCTTAAGGCAGTGAAACCGGGGGGGAGTATATTGCTTGTGGGGAATCCCCATGGGGATGTCAATCTTGAAAAAGCAGTATTCTGGCAGATTTTAAGAAAGCAATTAAAACTGTATGGAACCTGGAATTCCAGCTACTTTGGTGGAATGGAGAGCGATTGGACTAAGACCGTGGAAGCCATAGAAGAAGACAGACTAAAGCCGGCAGAACAGATTACCCATGAATTGGAATTTGAAAGACTGAAAGACGGTTTGAATATTATGAGAGAACGAAAAGAATTTTGTAATAAGGTTATGATAACACGTTAGGAATAGGTGAAAACGAAGTATGAAAGCAGAAATTACAGCATCGATTATGTGCGCGGATTTATTGAATTTAGAACGTGATATTCTTGCTTTGGAGAAGGCGGGAGTAGATTATTTTCACTACGATTTAATGGATGGCCATTTTGTACCCAATGTGACTTTAGGTCTGGAGACAGTATGTGAGATACAAAAGAGAGTAAAGGTTAGAAGCGATTTTCATCTTTTGGTAAACCAACCAGAGGATATTATCCCTTTGCTGGATGCAGGGGTGGAGGATTTGATAGGATTTCATTATTCTGCCACAAAGAATATTGACAAATGTTTAAATATGATTCATGATATGCAGGCCAATGCAGGAATTGTATTAGATACCAATGATCATTATGAATTGTTAGAACCTTATTTGGATAATATAGATTATGTGACATTGATGATGATTCGTCCTGGCTTTGCAGGACAGCCTATGGTGGATGGAATGATTGAGAAAATCATGGAAACTAGAAAATGGTTAAATAACCATGAAAAGCATCATGTGAAGATTATGATAGATGGAAATGTAAGCTATGAGAGAGCCAGATTGATGCACAAATTAGGTGGAGATATTCTGGTGGCAGGAACGTCGTCTTTGTTTAAAGGAGATATGTCTTTTGAGGAGTCTTTGAAAACTTTCGAGGAATATACCTCTCATAAGGAGTTATACTAGTGTCTGGTTTAAAGAAAGTAAAAAAGGCAATTAAGCCGGTGTACAATATAGGAAAATATATTCGATACAAAACGGAAGGAATCCTTGCAAAACACCATGTTTATCTCAATGGCAATATAAAAAAACTGGCATCCTATCAGGATAAACATAAGGGAGAAAGAGTGTTTTTGATTGGCACAGGTCCAAGCCTGAAAGCCGAGGATTTAGAACTGCTCAAGGATGAGTACTCTATTGGATGTAATATGGTATATAAAATCTATTCACAGACAAGCTGGAGACCGACCTATCATTGCGTGACAGACAGAAATTACGGGATACGCTTAAGTGAAGAACTATCCCAAAAGGTGACAGTACCATTTTTTGTTCCAAAATCTACCTATGTGCGAATGAAACAACATCCTCAGAATTCTATTTGGATTTCAGATATATATGATCAGGATATTTATGAGGTGACAGGGGATATGCTTTCCTATTGCAGAGTTCAGGGAACTGTTATGGGATTTATGATAGAACTGGCAATTTTTATGGGATTTGAGGAAATTTATCTTTTGGGAGTGGACTGTACCAGTTCCTTTCAGGCAAAAGGCCATTTTGTAAAGGATTATGTACCTGAGAATCTAAATAAAGAAAATGAACAACGGTTAAAGGAAGATGGCAACCTTACCAAAGAACAGGCGGCAGCAAAAAGCATTGACCGTTCTATTGCCGCTTACGAGATCATACAGGAATTTGTGACACGGACGAAAAAGGCAAAGGTGTATAATGCAACCCGTGGGGGTGCACTGGAAGTATTTCCCAGAGTTTGTCTGGATGACGTGTTGGGTAAAGGAGAAAAATTATGAAAAAAGTGATTACTTATGGAACATTCGATTTATTACATTATGGGCATGTAAATTTGCTGCAGAGAGCAAAGGCATTGGGAGATTATCTGGTGGTGGTCCTGTCAACAGATGAATTTAACTGGAATATGAAGCAGAAGAAGTGCTATTTTAGTTATGAGGAGAGAAAACGTTTGCTGGAAGCCATTCGTTATGTGGATTTGGTGATTCCGGAAACCAGTTGGGAACAGAAAATTTCAGATGTACAGGAATATCATATTGATACCTTTGTGATGGGGGATGACTGGGAAGGAAAATTTGATTTCTTAAGGGAATACTGTGAGGTGGTATACTTACCAAGAACACCGGAAATATCCACAACACAGATTAAGAATGATTTGAAAAAATAAATTTCACGGAATAGATATTACGGAATAGATATTAGTTGTTATACATGGAGGAAATTTAAAATGTCGAAAAAGAAAATCAAAAAAGCGCTGAAACGTATTTCATCAAAGAATAAATATGCAAAGTCCATAGCTGAGAATCTTAGTGCGGCGGTAAGAAGGGCTAAGATGTCAAAATATCAGGCAATTTATGGAGTAGATGAAAAACTAGTGGTTTTTGAAGCTTTTTCAGGTGGAAAATACGCTTGTAATCCAATGGCAATCTACGAAGCAATGTTGAAAGACCCAAAATACGATGATTTTGAATATGTCTGGATTTTCAATAAGCCCAAAAAATATAAGTTTTTGGAAGATAATAAGAATACAACCGTTGTAAAGAAATTTTCAGATAAGCATTATGAGTCCTATGCAAAGGCAAAATACTGGGTGAATAATATGTCTATTCCGGAATATCTGCACCCTTCTAAAGAACAGGTTTATATTGAAACATGGCATGGTGTACCACTAAAGCGTATGGGATTTGACATTGAGACAGATGTAGACCCAAGACAGACAAAATCTCATATGCGAAAAAAATACAAGCATAAAGCACAAAAAATGACCTATATGATTAGTAGTTCGGAATTTTATACAGAAAAACTTACAAGTTCTTTTGGATTAGACAAGTTCTGTAATAGAGATATTTTCCTAAATACAGGTTATCCCAGAAATGACTTTCTCTTTCATTACACCAAGGAAGATGTGAAAAAGTGGAAAGAGGAATTGGGCATAGCAGAGGATAAGAAGGTAGTGCTTTATACTCCAACCTGGAGGGATACCCAGTACACCAATGGAAAGATTACTTATCAGGTAGAGGTGGATTTAGACCAGTTAAGTAAAGAGCTAGGTGATGATTACGTTATCTTATTCCGTGCCCATCATCATGTGAAAAAAGTGGAGGGAGCCCAACAGGAAAATACCAATGTAATCAACGTGGCAAATATTGATGAAATTAATTTCCTGTACATTATCAGCGACATATTGATTACGGATTATTCCAGCACCATGTTTGATTTTGCAATTCTTAACAGACCCATGGTATTCTTTATGTATGATTTAGAGGAATATGCCAATGATGTAAGAGGATTTTATTTTGATATTGCTGAACTTCCAGGACCAATTGTGCAGGAAACTTCAAAATTGGCAGGTGAGATGAAAAAGGCATTGAATGTAGAAGAGTATCAGAAAGCCTACGGTGAAAAGTACAAGGCGTTTAATGAAAAATTTAATCAGTACAATCACGGTGATAGTGCACATCAGTTGCTTGAACAGGTAATAAACACAGAATTTTCAGAAGATTATTATCAAAAAAGAGAACAGAATATCAAGCGTTGGCACAAATGGCTGGAGATGAAAAATCAGCTTAGATGTTTCAAATATAATGTAAAGGGACTCTTACGGCTTGCTGGAATCTGTACCGATGAAAACAGCAGGAAACTTCGTAAGCTGAAGAATTCTCATAAGGGAGAGCGCTGTTTTTTAATTGGAAATGGACCAAGTCTCACACCTCAGGATTTAGATTTGCTGCAGAATGAAACTTGTTTTGCCTGCAATATGATTTTCGAAATCTTTGATAAAACCAAATGGAGACCCACATATTATTGTGTGTATGACAATGTATATTCCGATAAACTGGAAGAGCAATTACATGACTCCCTTGCTGTGACAGAAAATATGTTTACCATTCCTGGATTTTACAAAAAGTTGTCAGAAAAACCGGAAAATATGATTTATATTGACAGCATTTTCAGTGAGGAATACAGTGTACGTGGAAATGTACTTGCTTATGTAAAGAGAAAAGCTACCGTAATGACGATTATGGCCGAAATGGCGTTTTATCTGGGATTTAAAGAGATTTATCTGATAGGCGTGGATAACAGTGATACCCATGGCAGTGGGGGACATTTTTACCAGAATGAAACAGAAAAAGTGGTGGCGGCAAGGGATATCAATCGTATCAAACGTAGACTGTCCCAGGAAAAGCTTACCAGCAAGGATATTGCGGAGCATACCATGACAAGATGCAATTCTGTTTATGAAGAAATGAAAAAATATGCAGACAAACACGGAATAAAGATGTATAATGCCACAAGAGGCGGTAAATTGGAAGTGTTTGAACGTGCTAATCTGGATGAAGTAGTTGCAGACAAGCAGGGTAAATAGTGTAACAATTGATAAAAGATAACTGTGAAGGCATAAAACAGTTAAAAATAAAGAAGGCAGGTGTAACTTGTGCTAGAAGAACTGAAAGAAATTGTTTATAAAGCAAATATGGAGTTGCCAAAATATGGACTGGTTACTTTTACATGGGGTAACGTGAGTCAGATTGACAGAGAGAGTGGTTTGTTTGTGATTAAACCATCAGGTGTGGACTATGATGTTATGACACCGGAAGATATGGTGGTTATGGATTTACAGGGAAATAAAGTGGAGGGAAGACTAAATCCCTCCTCAGATACTGCAACTCATTTAGAAATATACAGGGCATTTGAAACAGTAGGAGGAGTGGTGCATACTCATTCCAGCTATGCAACCAGTTGGGCACAGTCAGGGAGAAATATACCTTGTTATGGTACTACCCATGCAGATTACATTTATGGTGATGTACCCTGCCTTCGTACATTGACAAAAGAGGAAATCGGTGATGCATACGAAGCCAATACAGGGCTTTTGATTGTAAATGAATTCAAGAAAAGAAATTTAGATCCTAAGGCGGTTCCTGCTGTGTTATGTAAGAATCATGGTCCATTTACCTGGGGCAAGGATGCTTTCCAGGCGGTACATAATGCTGTTGTTTTGGAGGAAGTGGCCAAGATGGCATACCGTACCGAGTTGATTAACCCACAGGTAAAACCAGCTCCACAGGAATTACAGGATAAACATTATTACAGAAAACATGGAGCAAATGCGTATTACGGTCAGAAGGTAAGTGTATAGAAAGATGTAGGCAGGGCAATCTGCCAGGAAAATGTCAAGGAGGAAATCATGAAAGTAGTAGGAATTATACCGGCAAGATATGGTTCAACCAGATTGCCAGGGAAACCATTGAAGGACATTTGTGGAAAACCAATGATTTACTGGGTGTATACAAGAGTATGTACGGTAGACAGATTAGATGAAGTGTATGTTGCCACGGACGATGAACGTATAGAAGAGGTTTGTAAACAATACGATATTCCAGTGGTTATGACAAAGAGCACCCATGCAACCGGTGCCCATCGAGTGCAGGAAGTGTCAGATAAGATTCAGGCGGATTTTTACGTGCAGTTAAACGGAGATGAGCCTTTGATTGACAAGAATGCAATTGCGGCTGTGATACCTGAGGAGGTGCCACAGGATAGAGAGTTTGGCACCAATATTATTACAAAGATTACGGATCCTGCTCAGGCAATGGATTCATCTAATATTAAGATGGTGTTTGATGAAGATATGAATGCGTTATATATGTCGCGAACACCAATCCCATACCCATTTAAATCTATTGATTTTACCTACTATAAGCATGTGGGAATTATTGGATACAACAAAAAGATGTTGGATTTCTACCGTGATTCTGTACCGGGAAGATTTGAAACGATTGAGGGAATTGACACCATGAGATTTTTGGATTATGGAAAGCAGTTGAAACTATTTATGGTAGAAAATTGCCATACCTTATCTGTAGATACCGAAAAAGATTTAGAGATGGTTCGTACCATGATGGAAAAGGAGATAAACAAATAATGAGTATGAGACTTTTGGATTGTACCGTTCGTGATGGCGGATACATTAATGATTGGAATTTCGGAAATAAGACCATTAAGAGTATTTTTAAGAAAATGGTTGCAGCAGGTGTAGATATTGTAGAAGTAGGTTTCCTTAGAAACTGCGAATATACACCGGATAAAACTTTGTATAATAATATAGAGCAGATTAAGCCGGTACTGCCGGAAGAAAAGGGAAACACAAAGTTTTTTGCCATGGCGTTGCACAATATGTATGACATTAGTAAATTAGAGCCATGTGATGGAACCATTACAGGAATCCGCGTTACTTTTCATGATTATGATATTGATGAAGGAATGGAATTTTGTAAGAAAGTTCTGGAATTAGGTTATGAGTGTTATTGTCAGCCCATAAATATTATGGGATATACCGATGAGCAGGTGCTTGGAATTGTAAAAAAAGTAAATGCTATCAAGCCTACCGGTTTTGCCATTGTAGATACCTTTGGCTCTATGATGAAAGAAGATTTATTGCGTATTTCTATGTTAGTTGACAATAACTTAGATCCTTCCATTACATTAGGTGTGCATTTACATGAGAATTTAAGCCTGTCCTATTCTTTGGCCCAGGAGTTTATCACCTTATTAATCAATAGAAGAAATATTATTGTGGATGGTTCTTTGGCCGGTATGGGGCGTGTGCCTGGAAATCTTTGTATTGAATTGATTTCTGATTACATGAATCGTACTTGTGGAAAAAACTATGATGCAGATGCCTTATTTGATGCAATCAATGACTATATTCTTCCGATTAAGGAGAAAAATCCATGGGGATATTCCGCGCCTTATGCAATTTCGGCAAAGTATAATCTTCATAGAAACTATGCAGAAAATCTTGTGGACAGAGGTGTGCTGACGGCAAAGGATATGAATCATATTCTGGCTATGATTGAGCCACACAAAAAGACTGTTTTTGATAAGGATTACATCGAAAAATTATTTTATGAATATCAGAGTAATGTGGTAGATGACAAAGAAGATATCAAGGCGTTAAAAGAAAAAATTGCAGGAAAAGAAGTTGTGGTGGTTGCACCAGGAAGTTCCATCGTAGAGAATGAAGAAATGATTTCTGAGTATATCGGACAGAACAAGCCGGTGGTAATCTGTACGAACTTTATCTCGGATGCTTTTTCCTATGACTTTGCTTTCTTCTCAAATACCAAGAGATATGAAGATATCAAGAAGGATAATGAAAATGTCATTGTTACATCCAATCTGGTAAGAGATGGAAAAACCGCAGGATATTGTGTAAATTATAACAATTTGGTATCTATTGGTGAGTCTGGTGCAAATAATGTTGTTATGCTTCTTAAACTTTTAAAATTATTGGGAGCTTCCAAGATTTCCTTGGCAGGATGTGACGGATATTCTAAGGACAGACAAAATTACTTTGACCATAATCTGGCAAAAGCTCATAAAATCAGCACAGAGAACAATCAAAGTATGGCAAACAGAATTAAACAGATTGGTGAAAGTGTAGAGATAAAGTTCCTGACACCATCAGAATACGAAAGTTTAATGTAACTATAGGAGGAGATATGAAAGATTATCAGGCAATTTTATTTGATTTGGACGGAACATTGTTGAATACAAGTATTGGTGTTATGGAAAGTGTGGAGTACACCATTGACAAGTTGGGTTATGAAAAGCTTCCACCAGAAGCTGTGAAACGATTTGTGGGACCTCCAATTCAGGATTCCTTTATTCGTGAATATAAGGTAAGCAAGGAAGAGGCTCAAAAGGGGGCAAATATCTTTCGGGATTATTATAAAAATGAAGGATTACTAAAAGCCGAGCCCTATGATAATCTGTATGAATTCTTTGAATTATTAAAGAAACAGGGAAAAAAGATGGCTGTGGCTACCTATAAGCGCCATGATTATGCCATGAAAATTTTGGAGCATTTTCATATCTCCGATTACTGCGATTCCATGAACGGTGCGGACAATGAAAATGTCCTTACCAAAGCTGATATTGTGGTAAAGTGCATGGAAGAGTGCGGAGTGACGGACCGCAGCAAGGTGGTCCTCATTGGAGATAGCGAGTATGATGCCATTGGAGCAAAAGGAGTAGGGATTGATTTTATCGGAGTGACTTATGGTTTTGGCTTCAAGACAAAAGAGGATGTAAATCAGTATGAAAACGTGGCAGCAGCAGACAGCGTGGCGGAATTGATAGAACTATTTAAATAAAAATAAGAAATAGATACAGGCGGATAAGCTTGTATCTATTTTGTATGTTTAGCCGGTGATAAACACCGGATTGATAAATATAGAAAGGGGTTTTCTATGAGTGAAAGAAAGGTATCGGTAATTTTACCGGTTTATAACACAAAAGAATATTTAGACACTTGTTTTTCCTCCTTGATAAATCAGACGTTAAAGGAAATTGAAATTATTGTCATTGATGATGGTTCCACAGATGGCTCCTCAGAGGTTCTGAAAGAGTATGAAAATAAATATGACAATATCCACCTGATTTCCGTTTCCAATGGGGGGCAGGGAAGAGCAAGGAATATTGGAATAAAACAGGCGAAGGGAGAATATATTGGGTTTTGTGATTCGGATGATTATTTTGAACAAAACGGTCTGGAGCTAATGTATGAAAAGGCAAAGGCAAAAGATTTTGATTTACTTATCAGCCCTGAGTATCGAAATAGGAAGGAAAATCAGTATATATTAGGGGAGATTCCACAACCAGTGGATAAATCTACCTTAATCCGGAATCTTAATCTAATTAGTTTTCCAAGTCTGTTGGTAAAGAGGGAATTGTTTGAAAAAGCAGGAAGTATTCCAGAAATTGTCTTTGAGGATGTGGCATATATTCCAGGGCTGATCTCAAAGTGTGAGAACCTTGGATATCATACTGTTCCGGTGTATCATTATGTGGAGCGGTCTACTTCCACTTTG
This sequence comes from uncultured Lachnospiraceae bacterium, assembly GCA_902767135.1. Taxonomy (GTDB): domain Bacteria; phylum Bacillota; class Clostridia; order Lachnospirales; family Lachnospiraceae; genus RUG11237. Next base: position 52,877 of record CACXGE010000116.1, read on the forward strand.
TTTCAGACAAAAGAAGAGAAAATTTTGGATTTATTAAAGGCTGTAGATTATGCCAAGAGCCATGTGGAAAGAGAGTTTCAAGATGAAATCACCATGGCAATGGCAAATAAACTTACAGAAAAGGTAAGAACCCTTTGGTATTTTTCAGATGTGGTGTTAGAACACCTAAGAACCTGGAAAATGGAGATTGAAAACAATCCTATTTATTTGGAGAATCCTAAAAAGTTTCGTCAGATGACAGGCTTTTTAAATCTTCCGGAGCAGCCTTTTACAAAACTTTTGTATACCAACGGATTTGAGAAAAATTCCAGACAGTTTTCCAATGCAGGATTTCGACAGGGTGGGGAAGTGATATATCTTTCAGAAGAGAATTGTAATATCGGCTGTTGTAAGAAAGCGGAAATATTGTTCCAGGCAAAAAAATTTCAAGAGTTAAGTGCCTATTTTGCCATGAAGAAAATCCTGGAAACCTCAGGAGTTTATGTTTCGGATAAGATGGAAATTACAGGGGTGTTTGACGGAATCAGGTACTTTAGGGCATTTTACTGTTATGAATCAGAGGAAAACTTCACTTCCAATGTATTTGGCGGACAAAAGCAACAGCGGGAGATGAAGAAGATTCTAGAACTTTTTGAACAGGATATGGAAATGACCATGGCAGAAGCAATCAGACAGGCCCTGGTGGAGTGTTACGATGTTGTTCCAGATGGAAAAAATAAGTACACCAAGTATCCGGTATTGTTGCTTTCTCCTCTGGCTTCCATAGCAAATGCCGGTGGAAGGATTACTCTGACCAAACAGGTGGATTTTGAAGAAGAGGAAGATAGCAAAAAGTCACTTGTGACCATGCCACAGGATACCTTAGAAACCATATATAACTTCCCAACGGGATGGCAGAATGCCCAGATTAACAATGAAAAATATCATGTGAGTGATTTGAGAAGGAAGCTTAGAAATCAGACAGAAAAGGCAGAGTATCTCAAAGGCAGGGTGGAACAGAAAGAAAGCAGACTTTTGGAAGAAAAAGCAAAGGTAAAAGAATTAAAGACCAGCCTGGCTTATAAAGGTGGCAGTGCTATGCTGGAAAGTAAAATCGGAACTTTGATACTTAGATTGTTTCTGAAATTGGAGAGTAAAAAGAAGAAATCATATTCATAGAGGGGATTTTGGGGCAGGTAATAAAAAAATTGACAAGTCTTTTTATTTATTTTAATATATATATGGCTTTTGGACTGGGATTTTCTATGATTTTCGGGAAAAAAGTCAAATGAAGCAGAGGTTGTGTAAAAAAATGAGGAAGCAGAAGGAAAAAATAGATTTTGTAATACATTTCTTAGTTGTTCTGGTATCCATAGGCTGTTTTTTTGTTGTGTGTATGGATGTTCAGAAAAATCTGGTGGAACAGGTGGGATTTTTTCAGATTGCTGGAATTATAGCCACTGCGGTTTGTGTAAATTTTATCAAAGCATTGCGGATGTATCTGTTAATCTTTGACTTTAGAATTTCTTTACACAAATTTGTGAAGTTCTATACAATCACTGCATTTGTGAATATAACGGTACCACTTAAATGTGGGGAAGTGTATCGGGGATACTATCTGGGAAATATGGTAAAGTCCACGTCGGAAGGATATATTTTGGTGATTCTTGACCGATTTGTAGATACACTGGCATTGATAACAGTGGTGATTGGTGCCAATATGTTTTTAGGGACAGATATGGACTTGGTGTACTTGGTTTTGGTTGCATTTGTATGCATCTTCTTTACTATATATCTGCTGTTCCAGCCCTTATATACCTATTGGAATCATTATTTAATTTATAATAGAAGTTCAAATAATACGTTGAAAGCATTGCATTTATTGGAAGGATGCCATAAACTGTACGAAAACATAAGAGAAATTATAAAAGGAAAATTTATCATACTATATGTGCTTTCTCTGATTGCCTGGATGGTGGAGATGGTAAGTATGGTAACCTTAAGTAGCAGATTCACAGGAAAATACATCAGCGAATATTTAAGGGATATTTTGACAGGAGAGACCACTCAGTATAATTATTTCTTTGTGATTGGAAGTATACTTATATACGGGGTGGCGTTGATTATGGTCACATTGAGAAGGAAAGGAAATAGAGAATGCAGGCGATAGCGGTATATGATAACCTGATTCGGCCAAATGAGATTATTCGGGAAGTCATTGGCGATAAGGGATTTGGTGATGTTGTTGTCAAAAGAAAAAGATTGGAAGAATTTTATCAGGAAAATATTGCTGGGATTTTTTCAGAGTATAAATGGTATACCTGTAATAATTTATATGATGTAAAAGAATTGTCAAGGATAATGGCAAATCATAAGGAAGAGGAAAACGTAAGAATTTTACACTGTTTCTCAAATCATATTGTATCGGAACTAGAGTTGGTAAGACTAACTTTTGGTAAATTGCAGTATGTACATGAAAATATAAGTGTAACTGCAAACAATAAGACAGTTGCACTTATGTTTTACAATATAAATGATTATGTAGAATACTTAAATAAGATCGTAGATGTAGAAAATGAGGAAAAAGTGATAAAAGAGAGCAGATACCCCAATATTCAGATAGAGGGTATGGGCTATATTGGAGAGATTGGAAATTTTATTCAATGTATTACAGGGAATTTTGACTCCAGGTTTTTTAATTCCTTACAGGGGAATGAATATTCTATTCGCAAGGCATCTACAAACAAGAAAAAGATTCAGAGTGAGTATACATACTACCACCTTCTTCCGGATCAAATGAAGGGATGGTTTGTATTGCCTTATGATTATCAGGAAGATGAAGAAAAAGCCAGCTATGAGATGGAACGGCTGCATATGACGGATATTGCCATTAAATGGGTACACAGTTCCATTGATTGCAAAGAGTTTGAAGAACTGATGGAGAAGTATTTCTATTTTTTCCAAATCAGAGAAAAGAAGGAAGTATCCCCGGATACATATCATGCAGTTAGTAAGGCCTTGTATGAGGATAAGGTGAAAAAAAGGATTTGTCAGCTAAAAGAATTACCCCAGTTTGAAAAAATAGAAAAGCTGTTATCCAATTGTAAGGAACACAATAATATTGATGAAATCTATGAGTGGTATCTGAAACTGAAAGAGACAGTTGAGAAAAGAACCACCTTTCCTACGGAAAGTGTTATTGGTCATGGTGACCCTTGTTTTGCAAACGCTTTGTACAATAGGTCTACAAAGACATTAAAGTTTATTGACCCTAAGGGAGCGTTGACAGAGGAAGAACTTTGGACCAATCCATATTATGATATTGCGAAATTAAGCCATTCTGTATGTGGAAGATATGACTTTTTTAATAATGCAATGTTTGAGATTACCATAAATGATGAATTTGAATACGAATTGACCATACCTTTTGACAATGAGGAATATAAGAAAATATTCAGAAGAAAAGTAGAAGAAAACGGATATGATTACTGGACCGTTCGTTTGTACGAGGCATCATTATTCTTATCAATGCTGCCTTTGCATATTGATTATCCACATAAGGTATTTGGATTTTTGTTAAATGCGATAAATATGTTAAAGGAGATTGAAGAGAATGTATAAGGATTACTCATTTGTATTTGATATTGATGGCACGATCTGTCCTATTAAGAAAAAAGAAGAGAAATATGAGGACCTGGTTCCTTTTGCTGATGTAGTAGAAAAAATCAGATACTATCACGAGAATGGGGCGAAGATAGTGTTGTTTACATCCAGAAATATGAACTCCTATAACGGAAATCTTGGATTGATTAACAAAAATACAGCGAAGATTTTAAATGAATGGCTGGAGAAATGGGAAATTCCCTATGATGAGATTCTATTTGGAAAGCCATGGCCGGGACATAAAGGATTTTATGTGGACGATCGCTCAGTAAGACCAGATGAGTTTTTAAAATATGATGTAGAGCAGCTAAATAAAATTTGTGAAGAAAGCAGAGGAAATTTATAAGAATGCAGAAAATGAATATAATCATTACTATGGGAGGTTTGGGTTCCAGATTTATCAAGGCTGGATATAAGGTGCCTAAGTATATGATTGAGGCGAAAGGAAAAACATTGTTTGAATGGTCTATGGACAGCCTCACAGATTATAATCAGGGGGTTTGCAGATATATTTTTGTAGTACGTAAAGAGGACAATGCAAAAGATTTTATTTTGGAAAAATGTAAACAGTATGATTTTCCGTCTTTGGGAATCCAAGTTCATATCATAGAATTGGATGCTCTTACCGATGGTCAGGCTACTACGGCTATGATGGCAATACCATATTGTAAAGAGAACGAAAGTATTATGATTTACAATATAGATACCTATGTAGAGCCAGGAGAATTAAAGCTGGATGCCATTCATGGAGAAGGACATATTCCATGCTTTCATGCAGACGGGGACCATTGGAGTTTTGCCAAATGCGATGAAAGTGGAAAGGTAGTAGAGGTAAGAGAGAAAGTCAGAGTATCGGATAACTGTACTTTAGGAGCTTATTATTTTTCTTCCGCCTCCCTTTACAAACAAATCTATGAGGAATATTATGCTGATGGAGCCAATTTAGAAAAAGGGGAAAAGTACGTTGCCCCATTATACAATTATATGTTGCAAAAAGGCATGGAAGTAACTATCAGTATCATAGATTTTGATAAGATTCATGTATTGGGAACCCCAGAGGAATTAGAGGCGTTCTTAAAGGCATAAAAGGAGACGAAAATGATGAAAGAAAATCCAAGATTGTGTATTGTAATACCCTGTTATAACGAAGAACAGGTGTTGCCCATTACAGCCCCCCTTTTTTTGGATGAGATAAATAGCTTAATTTCAAAAAATATGGTATCAAAGGACAGTAGGATTTTGTTTGTGGATGATGGAAGTAAGGATGATACTTGGGGATATATTCAGGAGCTGGCAAAGAACAGCCCTTACTTTATGGGGATTCGTCAAAGTAGGAACCGAGGTCATCAAAACGCTGTTCTGGCAGGGCTCATGGAAGCAAAAGATGGATTTGATATTACCATATCCATTGATTGTGACGGACAAGATGATATTTCTTCCATGGAGGAGATGGTGTCAGAGTACCACAGAGGCAGTGAGATTGTGTATGGAGTGAGAAGTTCCAGAGCAACAGATACCTTCTTTAAACGTTTTACAGCCCAGTCTTTTTATCATTTGTTGAATTCTATGGGAGTAGAGTGTGTGTACAACCATGCAGACTACCGCTTAGTTTCTGCTAAGGTTTTACAGGAGTTAGAAAATTACAAAGAAGTGAATTTGTTTTTAAGAGGCATGATACCTCTCATTGGATTTAAAAGCAGCATTGTGTATTATGAAAGACACACACGTATGGCAGGAGAGAGCAGCTATCCGTTAGGGAAGATGATTTCTCTGGCACTGGATGGAATTACCAGCCTCAGTATTAAACCAATTCGTTTTATCACAGGATTTGGAATCTTTGTGGCATTGATGAGTTTTGTAGGTGTCATTTGGTCTGTATTAGCCCATTTATTTGGAACAACCGTCAGTGGATGGAGCAGCATGGTAAGTATTATCTGCTTTGTCAGCGGAGTTCAGTTGATTTGTATGGGAGTTTTGGGAGAATATATCGGTAAGATATATTTAGAAACCAAAGCCAGACCTCGGTATATTATCAGTGACAGAACACAAGATGGTGTAAATAAGGATTAGAAGAGTGTAGATATGTTAGAAAAATTAGTATCAGATACAAAAAAATATTGGAATTATGCAGTTTATGCAACGAAGTCCCAGTTAAAATCAGAGGTAGCAGGTTCCCATTTAAACTGGTTGTGGTGGGTGTTAGATCCACTGCTTTTAATGCTGGTGTACTGGTTTATTGCCATCGCATTAAAAAGCAGCGGTTTGGCCTATTTCCCCATTTATATTTTTATTGGCTTGACTTTATGGAATTTCTGGAACGGTGTGGTAACAGGAAGTATCCGGTTGTTAAAAGCAAACAAAGGTACGGTTTCCAGGGTGTTTTTGCCTAAATTAACCCTTCTCTATATCAAGATGATGGTAGTAGGGTTTAAAATGTTGATTTCTCTTGGAATCGTAGTGCTTATGATGCTTTGTTACCGTGTGCCACTTACCTGGAATGTCTTATATACGATTCCATTAGTGTTTGTTTTGTTTTTGGTAACCTTTGGTTTTAGTACAATTTTAATGCATTTTGGTGTGTTTGTGGAGGATTTATCCAACCTGGTCAGTGTTGCGATGAGACTTTTGTTTTATTTAACAGGTATCTTTTATTCCATTGAACAAAGTAATATTCCAGATGTTTTCAAAAATATGTTATTATATTGGAACCCGGCTTGTTATGTCATCACAGGATTTCGCAATACACTGTTATATGGACGAGGTATCAATTTGTATGCCTTTGCCTTTTGGATAGTAGCAGGGTTTGTGTTGTCTTTCATTGGAATCAGATTAATCTACAAATATGAAAATAGTTATGTAAAGGTGTTATAGAAAGAAAATGAACAAGGATGCAATTACCGTAAAGGATTTAAAAATAATATATCGAAGTCTGCAGTCAAAGTCTATTAAGAAAAATCTGTTTCATCCAAAGAAATCAGAGCGAAGTAATTTTGAGGCAATTCGTGGAATCAGTTTTTCTATCAAAGAAGGAGAGATTGTAGGAATTATTGGAAAAAATGGTAGCGGAAAATCTACGCTTTTGAGAGCATTGGCGAATATTTTTGCACCGGATGAAGGAAGTATTGATATTCATAATCACACCATGTCCTTGATGGCAATCGGTGTAGGATTCCAGACGAATTTGACTGGAAGAGAAAATATTATTCTGTCAGGAATGCTCTTGGGATTTGAGGAGGAATTTATACGAAGTAAGGTAAAGGAAATCATAGAATTTTCAGAACTGGGTGATTTTATTGACGTACCGGTAAAGAATTATTCCAGTGGTATGCATTCAAAGCTTGCTTTTTCCATTACCTCTGTATTGGAGACCGATATTATGCTCATTGATGAAGTATTGAGTGTGGGAGATGCCAGATTCCGCAAAAAATCAGAAAACAAAATGCGGGAACTGATTTCGGACAAGCATAGAACTGTGGTGATTGTATCTCACAGTATCGGAACCCTGCGTTCTTTATGTGACAAGGTAATCTGGATGCACGATGGAGAAATCCGTATGTACGGAGAAACCAATATGGTGCTGGATGAGTATCTGGCGTTTATGGAGGAAGATTAAATCATGGTTTTTAGTAGTGTTTTTTTTGTGATTATATTCCTGCCGGTGTTGTTTTTATTCTATTTTTTGGCAAATGATAAGGCAAAGAATTATGTTTTACTGGCGTTTAGTTTGATATTTTACGGATGGGGCGGACCGAAATATCTCATTTTAATGATAGCTATGGTGTTAACAGACTATCTATTTGCATTGGGGATTGATTTTGTAAGACCTTCGTTTCAGAAAAAAATTCTGGTGTTTTTGGCGGTGTTTAGTAACCTTGGTATTTTAGGGTACTTTAAATATACCAATTTTTTGGTAGAAAACATAAATGGTCTATTGGATACAAAGTGGGAAGTCAAGGAAATCATTCTGCCCATAGGGATCTCTTTCTTTACCTTTCAAGCAATGAGTTATGTTATTGATGTATATCGTGGGGATACCAAAGTGCAGAAAAATCCCTTTTATGTGCTATTGTATGTGTCGCTATTTCCACAGTTAGTGGCAGGTCCCATTGTCCGTTATAAGACAGTAGAAAATGAAATTGTAAATAGAAAGACTTCTGTGGACGATTTTGCCTACGGTTTGGAACGTTTCATTTTAGGTTTTGCAAAGAAGATTATTGTTTCTAATAATGTGGGGGCGTTGGCAGATACGGTGTTTGCCACTAAGACTTTGGATACTCCATTGGCATGGCTTGGTGCTGTAGCATATACATTACAGATTTATTTTGATTTCTCAGCCTATTCTGATATGGCAATTGGTCTTGGAAGAATTTTCGGTTTTCATTTTGAAGAAAACTTTAATTTTCCATATATTTCCCAGTCTGTGACAGAATTTTGGAGAAGATGGCATATTTCATTAAGTACCTGGTTTCGGGATTATATTTACATACCATTAGGAGGGAACCGTAAAGGAAAGAGCAGACAGATTTTTAATATGTTTGTGGTATGGACATTGACAGGAATCTGGCATGGTGCTGAATGGAATTTTGTGCTGTGGGGCTTTTACTATTTTATTTTGTTAATGCTTGAGAAACTTTTCTTATTAAAGGTTCTGGAAAAACTTCCAAGAGTGTTGCGACATATCTACGCAATACTGACCTTTATGATAGGTTGGGTGATTTTTAGATGTGATTCTGGTGGAATCAAACCATGCTTTCATTATATAAAGACCATGCTTTCCTTCCGCTTTACAGCTTTGGGAAAAGAGCAGCTTATGGTATATCTGCACCGTTATGGATTGTACCTTGTAATTGGTGTGATTTTCAGTATGCCGGTGTATTATTTTGTTAAGAAAAAATGCAGCGAATTTAAGAAAAATTCTGTGTTGGAGATTGGCATGGGGGTACTGGGATATGGAGTTTTATTAGGATTATTCGGAATTAGTTTTCTTTATTTAGTGAATTCAACTTACAATCCATTTATCTATTTCCGTTTTTAAGTAGGAGATGTCTATGAAGAAAGTAAAAATTATTTTTATTGGTATTTTTTTGTGTATGATTTCTGGTTTTGGTGTGGCTACTTTGGATAATAAGGTGCCAAAGAGTGACACCGAGGGAAGAACATTAAAGCAATTTCCAGACCTGGATTTTCGCCGTTTTAAGGACACAGTTTATTTGGATGCAATTTCAGATGCCTGTGCCGACCAGATTGCAAAAAGGGAAAAACTGATTTCTATGTATTATGATTTTATGGTGAATAAACTCCGTCAGACTTATGTGGGTACTGTAGTGATAGGAGAGGACTTCCAGTTGTTCCAAGAGCCTGAACTGATTACAGATGATAAGGCGTACAAAAAACAGATTGTAAAAACTGCAAAGCTAATTAACAAGGAAGCTGAAGAGATTACAAAGAACGGTGCAAAATTCATCTATATCAACTATCCCAAAAAGGACGTAGTGGAAAGGGAATATCTTCCTTCTTATTATCCGGATTCCCAGAGTCAGTATGAAGAATACGTAACTCTCATGCAAGAAAATCTG
>CACXGE010000117.1 GCA_902767135.1 uncultured Lachnospiraceae bacterium
CAATAATTATTTAACACCTATGGAGGCTCGTTACAGTTAGTTATTTATCGAACAATGTGTTACAAAAAAGCTTGACCAGTACAAAGCGTAGATAGTTTACAGGTAAGTGCAGCCAACAGGAAGCCAACAAAAATCATCTTAAATGCCAAAAGTAAAACATTAACCGTAGGGAAAAGCTTTTAGTTAAAGGTGAAATCAGTAAAACCAACAAAGGCAAGCAAAGCAGTGACTTACAAAAGCAGCAATACAAAGATAGCTGCGGTAAGTAGTAAAGGAAAGGTAACGGCAAAAAAAGAAGGAACAGTCAGTATCAAAGTGACCAGTAAGGAAACTTCCAGAGTATATGCCACCTGTCAAATCAAAGTCTAACCCTCAAAAAAATGAGAACATTTCCAAGGTAAAGAATCCGGTAGTTTCTAATGGCAAGGTTACTTACACCTGCATCTATTTTGGACACTATCCACAGTCGGATGTTACAGGAAAGAAAATGGATAACATAAAATGGAGAGTGCCGTCTGTGAAAGGCAATGATGCCTTTTTGGTAGCAGACCAGAATCTTGATGTAATGCCATACAACGAGACGATGAGAAAAGTTACATGGGAAACCTGTACCATGAGAAGCTGGCTCAACGGTTATGGGAGCAATGCAAATGTCTGTGGCATAGACTACCGCAATGAGAATTTTATTGATAAAGCATTTAGTGAAAAAGAGCAGGCAGCTATTTATACAACCAATGTAGTGAATAAGGATGATCCGGAGCTTGGAACAGAGGGAGGAAGGGATACGAAAAATGAAATCTTCTTACTATCTGTGGATGAAGTCAGCAATAGTGTCTATGGTTTCTTGCCATACAAAGATTCTGATACAAATTGCATTGAGGATGCAGCAAGACTTAGAACAAATACAGCTTATGTAAATAATGGAGGAACCGTTCGGTCAGAGTGGATGAAGGAAAATGGCCCATTTTTTGTAGAAAAAGACGGAGGATATTGGTGGTGGCTGCGGTCGCCGGGCAGCAATGAATATTACGGTGTGGATAACGCCAGTGTCAACAGTTGTGGTAGCATTCTCAAGTACGGTTTAGTCCCCACCAAGTATGCTGTATGTCCCGCTTTGCATTTGAATCTTTCATCTTCCACAGTCTGGAGTATGGCGGATAGTGTGATGGTTACAAGATAAGGTAGGGGATAGAACAGAAAAGATACCAGAATTTCATTAACAGTCGAGTAAAGGTGTTCCGATTTTTACAATTTTTTATACGAGCAAAGTTTTACAATGCATATATACAAAAGGTTAAAGCAAAGGCGCTTAATTCAATGAAAACATTGATTTAAGCGCCTATTTTTATTTTTAAAAGCAATGGAATTAAGAAAGGATGATACTTATGGGAACAAGAATTGAAGAACATCCAATATTAGGAAAACAGGAAAAAGGAAAATTAGTTACATTTTATTTTGATGGACAGGAATTACACGGGTACGAGGGAGAGCCAATTTCAGCTGCATTAAAGGCAGAAGGCGTTATGACCCATAGATATACCAAGAAAGAACATAAGCCAAGAGGTATTTTTTGTGCGATTGGCAGATGTACAGACTGTGTCATGGTGGTGAATGGAAAACCAAATATCCGAACTTGTGTGACTCCTTTGGAAGAAGGAATGCAGGTACAGACACAGTACGGTGTTAGTGACAAGCCATTTGAAGAACAGTAAGAAGATGAAAGGGGCTATCAGATATGAGACGATTTGATTTAATTGTGGTTGGAGCTGGTCCATCTGGATTATCGGCAGCCATCGAGGCAGCAAAGAGAGGAATGGATGTAGTTGTATTTGACGAAAATGAAAAACCTGGCGGACAGCTGTTTAAACAAATTCATAAGTTTTTTGGCTCGAAGGAGCATAAAGCAAAGATACGAGGATTTAAAATCGGTGAGGATTTATTAAAGGAAGCAGATGCAGAAGGCGTAAAGGTAGTGTTGAATGCCACGGTTTGTGGTATGTATCAGGATAAGGAAATTACAGTACGCATTCATGATGAAATTCATCACTTTAAAGGAGATTCCATTTTGATTGCAACAGGAGCTTCAGAAAATATGGTGACATTCCCAGGCTGGACATTGCCAGGTGTAATTGGAGCAGGTGCGGCGCAAACCATGATGAATTTGCATGGTGTGAAACCGGGAAGCAGAGTGTTGATGCTTGGTTCCGGTAATGTAGGTTTGGTAGTAAGTTTTCAGTTAATGCAGTGTGGATGCGAAGTAGTTGGACTTGTGGATGCGGCTCCAAGAGTTGGTGGATACGGAGTGCATGCAGCAAAGGTAGCTCGTACAGGAGTTCCATTTTATCTTTCACACACCATTGTAAAGGCAGAGGGAGATACTCACGTAACAGGAGTTACTATCGCAGAAGTGGATTCTTCCTTTCAATTTATAGAAGGAACAGAGAAACACTTTGATGTGGATACCATTTGTCTTGCAGTTGGACTTTCTCCAATGTCTCAGCTTCTTAAAATGGCAGGATGTAAGATGGAGGATAATCCGAAGCGTGGTGGACAGGTTCCTGTTTGTGACGAGTATGGCAGAACATCCATTCCGGGTGTATTTGTTGCAGGTGATGTGTCAGGAATTGAGGAAGCAAGTTCCGCCATGATTGAAGGAAGAATGGCCGGAATTGCAGCAGCAGAGTATCTGGGATTTATTGAAAAAGAGGAATTAGATGAGAGTTTGAAGACTTTGGATGCGGCATTGGATGGACTTCGTCAGGGAATGTTTGCGCCTAAGAACAGAGGTAAAAGGATAGAGAAGACGGATGAGGGAATTCCAATTTCCACAAATCTTTTGAAAAAGGGATATGTGGCAGATGATGAAATTGAGAGATTTCCAGGTGTCATAAGAAAAGCTGGAATTCATCCGGTGATGGAGTGTACACAGAATATTCCTTGTAATCCTTGTCAGGATGCCTGTCCAAAGAAATGTATTAAGATTGGAGCGAATATTACTTCACTTCCAGCGGTGGATACGGAAGCTACCTGTGTAGGCTGTGGAATGTGTGTGGCAGCCTGTTCGGGACAGGCAATTTTCCTGGTGGATGAAACCTATGAGGAAGGTTTTGCCAGCATTACATTGCCATATGAGTTTCTTCCATTACCAGCAGTTGGAGATAAGGGAATTGCGCTTGGGAGAGATGGTAGGAAGGTTTGTGATGCAGAGATTGTCAGCGTGAAATCATCCCCGGCTTTTGATAAAACACATTTGTTGACGATGAAAGTTCCTTCCGAGTATGTAATGAAGGCACGTTTCTTCAAAAAGCATTCTGGTGATATGTCAAGAAGAAAATAAAAAAGATTTTGATATGTTTTCTTAAAAAAGGGTGCACTTAATAAACACTC
>CACXGE010000118.1 GCA_902767135.1 uncultured Lachnospiraceae bacterium
ATTGTGCGAAATTTCAGCCCCATGCATCGTAGATGCATTTTTAATGGGCTGAAATCGTTACTGTGCACACATTGTGTGTACAGTAACCAGTAACATTTTATCTTACACCAACTGCGCCTGTACTGCGGTCAAGGCAATGACACCAACGATATCCTGAGCGCTGCATCCTCTGGACAAATCATTGACCGGACGGGCAATTCCTTGAAGCATGGGACCATATGCCTCTGCTTTTGCAAGACGTTGAACCAATTTGTATCCAATATTTCCACAATCCAGATTTGGGAACAACAACACATTGGCATGTCCAGCCACTTCGCTTCCCGGAGCCTTGGAAGCTCCGATGGACGGTACCAAAGCTGCATCCGTCTGCAATTCTCCATCCAAAGTAAGATGTGGATACTGCTCATGGGCAATTTTCGTAGCCTCCACAACTTTGTCGACTAATGGATGTTTTGCGCTCCCTTTTGTAGAATGGGAAAGCATTGCAATAATCGGTTTTGCTCCCACCAGATTACGAAAGCTCTTTGCACTACTGTCTGCAATGGCAGCCATTTCTTCTGCTGTAGGATCCTGATTCAATCCACAATCTGCAAACAGAAATGTTCCGTTGTGTCCATATTCACAATCCGGCACATCTAGAATAAAAAATCCAGATACCAACTTGGTTCCAGGCGCTGTTTTTAAGATTTGCAAAGATGGTCTTAAAACATCTGCTGTGGCGTGACAAGCACCTGCCACCATGCCATCTGCATCTTTTGCCTTTACCATGACAACGCCAAAGGTCAGCCAATCGTTTAGCAAAATCTCTCTTGCCTTTTCCCTGGTCATCCCCTTTGCCTTACGTGTTTCGTATAATAACTCTGTATATTCCTCTAATTTTGGTGATGTATTTGGATCCACAATCTTTACTCCCCTTAAATCCACATCCAACCAATTGGCACCATCTAAGATTTTTTCTTCCACACCAACCATTATGATGTCAGCCACACCTTCTTTCATTACCTGTGCCGCTGCCATCAGAGTTCTCTTATCCTTTGTTTCTGGAAGAACAATTGTCTTCCTGTCCTGTCTTGCTCTGTCTTTAATCACATCAATAAATGCCATTGTTTTCTCCTTCTACCTTTTCATTGCTGTATATTATTCTTATTGTATACGTTATTACGGTCAACCTGTGATATGTATGAATTTTTCTCAACAGTTGCCTGGTGTACATTGTACAACAAAAGTATTTTGTATACAAGATATGTACTTGATAAAAAACAGCTAGATATTTTTTTAACATGAATGATAATTTTTTAACGTATATTGCGCACTTTTCCCTATCTATGATATGATTCCAGTATTATGATGAAGGAGCAAAGAAAATGAAAACGGTTGGAATTATTGCAGAATATAACCCCTTTCACAATGGTCATGCATATCAGATTGCAAAAGCAAGGGAACTTACAAAAGCTGACTATGTCATCGTCATTCAGAGTGGAGATTTCACCCAAAGAGGATACCCTGGGATTGTGGATAAATTTACCAGAGCACATATGGCGTTAGCTGGCGGTGCCGATATGGTTTTGGAACTTCCCCTTGTGTATGCCACCAGCAGTGCTGAACTGTTCGGCTTTGGAGCAGTATCCATTTTGCAGGGTACAAATATGATAGATACTCTGGTATTTGGAAGTGAAACAGACAACCTTAATACCTTAAAAAAGTTTTCCCACTTTCTCACCAGCGAAACCGAAGAATACCGAAGAGTGCTAAAACATGGGATTTCTACGGGACTTACCTTCCCCGCCGCCAGAAAAAAAGCTCTGGAACATTCTTTTTCAGATGTTACCAGAGAGGAATTAGCAGAAGTTGACAAGCCAAACAATATTCTTGCCTTAGAATACTTAAAGGCTTTATATAAGCTAAACAGCTCCATTGTCCCCTGTAACATCCAGCGGATGGGAGCTGGTTATCATGAAGAAACCTTAACTTCACATAACAGTTCTGCCACTGCTCTTCGAAAAATGATTCTCTCCAGCCCTGACGCCATACATGATTTTTCTGACCATATGCCTGTCTGTGTTTCCAAAATACTGACAGACGCACTAAAGCAAGTACCCCCAGTATCATTAGATGATTTTTCCAGTTTCTTAGCATACCAGCTCATAAACCATCAGCACCACCTTACACAGTTTCTGGATGTGGACGAAAGCCTGGCAAATCGAATTCGAAACACTATGCATCAGTTCACTTCCATAACCAGCTTTTTGGAACTATTAAAACATAAGGCCTACACTCATACAAGGATTTCCAGAGCTCTGTGCCATATATTATTAGAAATTACTCCCCAGGATATTCCTGTGGATTATCAAGCCTCAAATTACGCAAGAGTTTTAGGCGTAAAAAAAGAATCAAAAGCTTTGTTGTCTGAATTGACCCAAAAATCATCCATCCCTGTCATTACCAACCTTACAAAAGACAAGAAAAAATTATCCTCCTTTGGGGTTGCTATGTTAGAAAAGGATATTCGCGCCAGTCAATTGTATCATCTCACCGCAGACAATACACTTGCTTACAATGAATATACCAAACCACTGTTGGTTGTATAAATATAAATATAAATATAAATATCATAAATCAAAAACACCAGAAGAATCACAGGCATCACCCTGGACTTTCTGGTGTTTCTTATATTATTCTTTATGATTGTTCCTGTGTAACTATTCAGCAGCTCTGTACAGACACGGCACTAGTTTTTAAAGCTGTGAATTGGAGCTGGAATTCTACCTGCTCTGTTTACGAAGGCATCACATGAGAATTTATTTACTGGCATTACCGGTGCATAGCCAAGCAATCCGCCAAATTCTACAACTTCTCCAACGCCCTTTCCGATGACCGGAATCACACGCACTGCGGTTGTTTTCTGATTAATCATACCGATGGCCATTTCATCTGCAATCATACCGGAAATTGTTTCTGCAGAAGTGTCTCCTGGAATGGCAATCATATCCAGTCCTACGGAGCAGACACAGGTCATGGCCTCTAATTTTTCAATGGTCAGCGCTCCTGCCACTACCGCATCAATCATTCCCTGGTCTTCACTCACCGGAATAAACGCACCGCTTAATCCGCCAACATAAGAGGATGCCATAACTCCACCCTTCTTTACCTGGTCATTTAACAGTGCCAATGCCGCTGTTGTTCCTGGAGCACCTGGATGTTCCAATCCAATTTCTTTTAAGATATCTGCAACACTGTCACCAACTGCTGGTGTTGGTGCCAAAGACAGGTCAATAATACCAAATGGAATTCCCAATTCCTTGGATGCTTCCTTGGCAACTAACTGACCCACACGAGTAATCTTAAAGGCTGTTTTCTTAATAGTTTCACAAAGTACCTCAAAGCTTTCTCCACGTACTTTTTCCAAAGCTGTCTTTACTACACCTGGACCTGAAACACCAACATTGATAATGGCATCTGCCTCTGTGACACCATGGAAGGCTCCTGCCATAAATGGATTGTCGTCTGGCGCATTGCAGAATACTACAAGCTTTGCACATCCTAAGGAATCATTTTCTTTTGTGTACTCCGCTGTCTCCTTTACAATCTGTCCCATTAATTTCACTGCATCCATATTCAATCCAATCTTTGTAGAGCCAAGATTAATAGAGCTGCAGACCCTTTCTGTTTTTGCCAGAGCCATTGGAATGGAACGAATTAAATTTTCATCACTTTTTGTCATCCCTTTGGAAACCAATGCGGAATATCCACCAATAAAGTTTACACCTACCTCATGAGCCACTTTGTCTAAAGTTTCTGCAATTGTCACATAATCTTCCGGTGTCTTGCAGGCAGCACTTCCAACCAATGAAATGGGAGTTACTGAGATACGCTTATTTACAATAGGAATTCCATATTTATGTTCAATTTTTTCCCCGGTTGCAACTAAATTCTTTGCTAATCTGGTGATTTTTTCATAAATTTTTCTGTTTACTTCCTTTAAATCAGAATCGGCACAATCCAACAAACTGATACCAAGAGTAATGGTTCTTACATCTAAGTTCTCCTGTTCGATCATTTTATTGGTTTCGTTTACCTCAAACATGTTAATCATAAGTTTTCTACCTTTCCTTTTTAGTATGGTTGCATTCTATTATCTCAATAGTCATCTTATACTCTGTGCATCATCTGGAAGATATCTTCATGCTGACATTTAATTGCCACACCAATTTCCTCACCTAATTTATCTAAGTCTTCCTGAACCGCACCAAAGCCTTTTGCTGCGCTATTCATATCCACAATCATCATCATATTGAAATATTCCTGAACAATAGTCTGTGAAATATCCAAAATATTAATATTCTGCTCTGCTAAATATGTACATACCTTCGCAATAATTCCTACTGTGTCTTTTCCGATTACCGTAATAATTGTTTTCTTCATTTTATCCTCCATTTTATCAGTGTTTTACACTTTTCGTTTTATTTTAAGCTGAAACCAGCTTGGAAGCTACATCTCGTCTGGCAACTTCAATGGCAAAATCATCCGGCTTATATTTGTTGTCCGCCATGGCGATTTCCAAACGAACCGTTTCATATGCCAGTTCCTCATAATTATTTTCCTTGCTCAAATGACCAAGAAAAATTTTCTTCATACCATCATGTAAAATTTTACTAAGTAACTGACCAGATGCCTCATTTGACAAATGTCCTTTTCTTCCCAGGATACGTTGTTTTAAGTAATAGGGGTACGCCCCCACCTGCAACATACGTACATCATGGTTCGCCTCTAACAATAATACATCTAATCCACTTAGTTTGTCTATAGTATATTCTGTATATTCTCCCAAATCTGTTGCAATTGCCATGGCTTTATTGCCCTTTTCAAAGCGGTAGCCCACCGGCTCGGCGGCATCATGGGAAATTTCAAAGGGTTTTACACAGATATCATTGATATAAAAATCCTCATCCGGCTTAATCTCATGAAATAATTCCTTGGGGATATCTCCCAGCTGTTTCATGGATTGTATCGCCTGCAAAGTCCCTCTTGTTCCATAAATAGGTATCCCGTATCTTCTGGCAATCACACCCAACCCTTTTACGTGGTCTTGATGTTCATGGGTAATCAAAACTGCATTCATATCCCTCAAAGACAAATCAAAGGTATTTACTCCGCTTTCCATCTTTTTTCCGCTGGCTCCTGCATCAATAATCATGTGGGTAGTTTCATCCCCTACATATATGCAATTACCACTGCTGCCACTACATACACTGCATAAATTCATTGTTATCCTACTTTCTTTTCTCTGTTCCCATCTTACTTCCAGTAGATGTGAATCACATCTTTTTCCTGAATCGTTGAAATAAACTCACATGGTTGTCCGTTAATTTCCATTGCAAGTTCTTTTCCAAGCCCCTGGGATACATCAAATCCCACTGCATCAAAAGCATCAATAAAAGTATACTTCTTTTTACCTGTCAATGTAAAGCTTTTTTCGTTTACAGTTACATGAATATCGTGAATAGGTTCTTCCATTTCCGTCATTTCAGTCTGGCTGTCTGGCTTATCATCCCCCTGATTTCCATTTGTCTGTGCTCCATTTTCTATAGAGTCATAGCTGTTGGAAAACACGGCCTTTATATCTATATCAGAATTATAAGCCTGATTAATGTCTTCCACCATACTCTTTATGGCATCTACCTTTGCGTCTGTTTCCACCCTTTGTGCATAATTGGAGGTCACAGGTTTTTCCTTTCTCTGTGCAACAATATCGTCCTGTGGTTTCCTTTCCTCCCAGGAAATAGAAAAGTTTTCATAACAAACAGTATCCCTGAATGCCAATTGGTTATTGACATAAATCTCGGTATTGTAGTCAAGCATAATGTCCATAAATTCCAAAATCTGACTTACCGTATAATATTTAAGCATCCTGATTTGGTCTCCATCCTGAATGCTGTAATATCCTGATACCAGATTATCGTTTACCTGTACAAATTTAGGACACTCTATCTTTTTTCCATTTACAATAAACGTAACCACTCCGTTATACTCTGGCAACTGTTCTATGGTATATTCTGCCGGAGCACCTGCTGTGGAAGGCTGTATTCTGATATGCACATTTGCCTCAATGGGACGGTTAATGCTGACCACTTCTCCGTCCAAAGTAATCACTGCAGGTTCTCCCAATTCTCCACGAATCATCCTTGGCTTGCCATCCACTGTAAAGTTTAGTTCTTTTCCACGTCTTGGAAACAGTTCCTCATTTGGGAAGCCTGCCTGCATGGCTGCATCCACAACGGTCAAACGATTGTTATCATATAGTTTCATTCTTTTTTCGTTAAAGTTTACAAAGATAAAATTGTTCTTCTGGTCATAAAAATTCAGGCAGATACCAATAGGTGTGACAAGCAGTGGGTCTTTCTTGATTTCACTCTGCCAGAAATTAATGTCATCCATCACTTCTTCTCCTCGAAGTGCCACACGTTCCGGCAAAATTCCCAGCTTTTGAGCCAAAGCCTGGTCAAATCCCTTGATTTTTCCACCACCGCCCACAATAAATACTGCGCTGACAGGCTTTTCTCCGTTTAATTCCATAATCTTGTCCGCGATTTTCCCTGTGATATCATCTATCACCGGCTTTGCTACATCCAGCACTTCACTTGGCGCCACCTGATGGGCAATCCCCATAATGTCCTTAAAACTTACGCTTTTCTTTTTCACACAAGCATCTATCTTTAATTTATCTGCGCTTTTAAAATCTAACAGATAATGTCTTGCTATGGCCTCTGTCAGTTCATCCCCTGCACAGGGAATCATACCATAGGCAATGATACTCATATCCTTTGTAATACATATATCTGAGGTTCCTGCTCCCACATCCACCAACGCAATGTTTAACATTCGAAACATCTCTGGGATGGCCACATTCATTGCCGCAATGGGCTCCAGGGTCAGTGCTGCCACCTGTAATCCGGCAATTCCCACTGCCTTGTATAACCCATCCACAACGTCCTCTGGAAGAAACGTAACCAACATATCTGCCCCTACTTTTTTTGCCTTATGGCACTCCAAGGTGGTAATGGGATAATCATTTAAATAATACCGAATTACGGTATAACCTACGCAGTAGAATTTCATACCGTTTTCCCGTAAATTGGCAATCTTTCCATGGGCATTTTCCACACACAAAGAATCAAGGGAATAGATTAATTCAGGGGTGATTTCTGTCTCTTCCTCATACTCCTGCTCTCCATGAACCTCCATAGTGCGCAGTACACGTCCTGCCGCTGCAATACATACTTCTGTTAATGGCTGTCCTACCTGTCGTTCCAATTCCTCTTTCACACTTACAATGCTTTCCCCCACCGCATTGATATCATGTATCTGTCCATCCATCATGGATCTGGTATCGTGTTCTTTCACATACTGGGCAACCACCTCGAAGCGTTCTCCCATTTTGTATCCAACGGTACCTACCAGACTTCTTGTTCCTATATCCAGTCCAAACACCAAATGTGCCGGGTACTTTTTTATTTCCTCCACGTAACGTTTCCTCCTAATTCCTTATCAATCTGCTGATATACCGCCTGCAATTCTTTGTCATTGTTTAAATGAATTTGACAGTGTTTCCTAAACTCTTGTTCTGATCGCTGTTTGCTTATAATATCATTGATTTTTTCATCGGAATATCCCCGGTTTTCCTTTAATCTCTGCCTACGGATATCCTCACTTGTATCAATATACCACATTTCGTCACAAATTTCATCATAATGATTTTCTATCAATAAAGCAGACTCTATAAAAAAGTAAGACACCTCACCCTTCTTGCGCTCTTCTTCTATTTTTTCTGCAACATACGCATTCACCTGGGGGTGGATAATTCCATTTATCTGTGCCAGCTTTTCTTGATCTGAAAAGATAGCCTGTGCCATTTTCTGTCTGTCTATACTGCCATCCTCCCTTAGAATTTCCCTACCAAGGTATTCCACTATTTTTTCATAACACGGATACCCCGGAGTCTGTAACAGTTTTGCTGTTTCATCTGTGCGAATCACAAATGCTTTATAATTTTTTTCAATATATGCAAGGATCTGGGTTTTTCCTGCCCCCACGCCTCCTGTAATGCCAATAATCTTCATATAACTTCCTCTTTTTCTCAACTGTAACTGCTAGTGTGCATCATACCAGGAATCTGCACACTGTAAATCGATATCCAATGGCACCGCAAGCTTTGCTGCCTGCTGCATCTGACTGGTCAAAATCTCTTTTACCTGTTCCACTTCCTCCAACTTTGCTTCAATGATGAGTTCATCGTGAACCTGCAAAATCAATTTTGATGTAAGATTCTGCTCTTTTAACTTTTTATTTACTGCCACCATGGCAATTTTTATGATATCCGCTGCAGTCCCCTGAATAGGCGAATTCATTGCCACCCTTTCTCCAAAAGCTCTTTGCATAAAGGCAGAAGATTGCAATTCCGGGACGGGACGTTTTCTATGAAACATAGTTTTTGCATATCCTGTTTCCTTCGCCTCATCCACCAACCCATCCAGAAAAGTTTTGATTCCCGGATAAGTCTCAAAATATTTTTGGATATATTCATTGGCTTCTTTTCTTGAGATACTCAAATCTTCACTTAATCCAAAGGAAGAGATTCCATATACAATTCCAAAGTTCACCGCTTTTGCATTCCTTCTCTGCTGTGGCGTTACCTCTTCAAAAGGAATGTGAAATACCTGGGAAGCGGTCATTTTGTGAATATCTTCTTTTGACCTATACGCCTGGATCAGGTTTTCATCTTTTGACATATGGGCTAGCACTCTTAATTCAATCTGGGAATAATCCGCATCTATTAAAACACAGCCTTCTTTTGGCACAAACACCTTGCGAATCTGACGTCCTAATTCCATACGAATCGGAATGTTCTGAAGATTGGGTTCTGTGCTGCTGATTCTCCCGGTAGCCGTAATGGTCTGGTTAAACTTAGAATGAATCCTTCCATCAGAAGCAATACATCCCTTTAGCCCCACTGCATAGGTGGAATTTAACTTTGTATACTGGCGATACTCCAGTATTTTTTTTACAAATGGGTAATTTCCAGACAGCTTCTCCAACACCTCTGCTGATGTGGAATATCCGGTTTTCGTTTTCTTACCGTTTGGAAGCTTCATGTGTTCAAACAAAACTTCACCTAACTGTTTTGGTGAATTGATGTTGAATTCTTCTCCCGCTTCTTCATAAATCTCTGCTTCCATTCTTTCAATCTCTTTTTTTAATTGAGCGCTTAACTTGTCTAATTCTTCTGCCTGAACCTTTACTCCCGTCTGCTCCATTTCAAACAAGGTAAATACCAGTGGCATTTCTATATCGTCAAAAAGTTGTGCCATTCCTTCTCTTTCCAGTCTGTCATATACCTTTGGAAAGCCCAGGAAGCTGCATCCTACCATGTTTGCCGCATAAGTACATAAATTCTCATGTCCGGTATCTATGGCTTTTTCTACCTTGACTTTGCCAAACAATTCTTCACCTGATGGCAATTCCATTCCCAGGTATTCTTTTGCCATGTCCTGGCTGGTATACTGGCTGCTCAAGGGTTCTAATAAATACTGTGCCAGTGCAATATCCTTTGCCCTCTTTTCACAGGACTCATAAACCTTTGCATCCTGAAACAAAGAGAGTTGTTCTTTTAAATCAAATGTGACAATCTGTTTTGCGTTTTCAATACACTGACCAATCTTATCCACCAGATAATCCTCTGTATAAAACAGCATGGTCTCTATATAATAAACATCACTTCCATTATGGCTAAATGCAACCCCTTTGATTTCTTTTATCTCATCATTGGCAGAATTCTTTTTTGCGTGAAACAAAAACTGAAATGCAAAGGTATCCATGCCTTTACTGCATTCCACAAAAATCTCCTCTGCCTTTGCAAAATCATCCACTCTTACCAAAGTCCACAGTTTTGTTTCTTTTGCACTTTCTTCTGCTGCAAAAGGATTTTCATCTTCCACTTCTTCTGCCGACTGCCAGAACATATCTTTTTCTAGTTTCATATCTTCCATGGAAACCTTGGCAGGTTTCTGATTTTTCTCACTTAACAGATTCCCCTCCCTTTCCATAATCACAGATTTTTTATTTTGTATTCTGGCTGCAAGGGATTGAGAAACATGATGATCTAATTTCTCAAAAAAATCTTCTGCCGTTTCCACTTGTAATTCAGCGATCAATTTTAGAATTGTTTTTTCATAAACTGGATGTATATCCTTTTCCTCTCTCAGGCTGTCAGCTATCAGCATAGCAAGCCCGTAGGAGGCAGCACTCATATGAAAGGTCTGTTCCATCCTTTCTTTGTCATAATATTCTATTTCCTGTCCCGGCAGAATCATACATACCTGAAGCCGTTCACTTACCAGGGCACATAACTGGCTTTCTGCTGTTGCAAGAATAACTTCCTGTTCTTTTTCAACCATTTGTAAAACAGCATGTATCCCTGCATAATTTCCATTCTCCGACCATAGTGTGGCAATCGACTGCTGCTGTAGCTGTTCCTTCCATAGTTCTAGCAACTGGCTGATTTTTTTATGATTTTCCTTGGAAAACAGAACAATCATGTATTCATTGTCTTCCTGCATTCTGAAATTTTCCAGTAATTTCATCCCACCTTGCACTGCAATGGGTAATCCTTTTTCCTCTTTTTGTGTTTTCCCCATTATTTGCGGAAGTCCATGATATAGCATCTTCCCTATACTATTTCCATCTACTATCATCAGTTTTCCCATTTGCCACTATTTCTCCTTCACTTAATCTATTAAAATTTAAAACGGCATATGAAATCCACACCATATGCTGATCTGATATATCAAGGTATAGGCTACCCCAAGCATTGCCCCCACATTCACCAGCACACTGACTCTGTGTATCTGGGTATGCAGTCTTATCTGCTTTCTTGACTGTTCCAACATCCGTTTCATTTCTTCCTCAATATTGATAGAAGCCCCCTTTTCCAGGCGTTCCAATCCTATGGTTGCCATATATCCTATTTCCATTTCCTCATAGCAGGAAGGACACTCCATCACATGGTCAATAAATTTCTGCATTTTGCGTTCACTTATCTGACCATTTAAATACGGTATTATCATGCATTCCACATCTTTACAATTCTTCATATCTTCTGCCTCCTTCCTTCTTTTCACTTTCTTTAGCTTATCATATTTAATATCTGTTTTCAAATAAAAAAGAGAATTCCCCAGGTTTCCCTGTTAAATTCTCTTTTCTGATTTCTTTGTTTTTTATTTACCAAAGCCAAGATCTGTAAGATTCATTCCCACATTGTCTTTCACCAAATCATCCCACAAAAGATATGCCACACTTAACTGACTATTCGTAAGCTTCTTTGCGGCGCTAACTGTTCCATTAGAAACCTTGTCAAATTGCCAGTTAAGATTGTTATTTTTTGATTTTATCTTTGAAAGACTTGTGGTTGTATGACATAAGATTCCGGAATTATCTGATGTGAACACATACATACCCTCACCTTGATTCAATTTGGATAATTTTACATCAATAGCAATACCATCTGTGAATTCAGTAGAACCTGTGGATGTAGCATAACTTACAAATTCAATGGTGTTCTTCTTGCTCATGTAAATAATTCCGTACTTGTATGCCATTGTTGAATTATAAACATAAGTATCCTGAATTACTTTATCCCCTGATGAATTAGTCCTTCCGTATGTCTTTATGTAATTGACCAACCTTTTATAATTTCCACTATACTTTGAATTGCTTGTTGTCTTCTTCTTTACAGTTACATTACAGCTTAATTTCTTGGTTCCAACCTTCGCTGTAATCTTGGCTGTACCAGCTTTCTTTCCGGTAACCTTGCCTTTTACTGTCACAGTTGCCACGGAACGTTTACTTGAAGACCACTTTACCTTCTTCTTTGTATTCTTTACCTTTAAGGTAACACTTTCTCCAACTTTAATGGTTGCCTTTGTTTTGTTTAGCTTCATGCTGGCTGCCTGGGCATCCATTGGAATTGCAAATACACTGGTTGCAAATACTGTCATAGCCAAAATAGCTGACATAATTTTTTTGTTTCTTTTCATTTTTTCCTCCACTTTTTTCTTACTCCATATCCATTCAAAATCATAAACAGATACGCTTCCTTACTCCACATGCATTATATCCCACTGTTAACAAAATGTAAACAGTTTTATTACTCTTTACTCCAAAGATAACAATATGCCTGACTCCTTGCGGCAAAACGCTCTGTTTTTAGCAGTTTTCTCATTTCCTCCCTGGTAACCCACTTTGCCTCAATTTCCTCCACCGTGGATGTGCTTTCCCGAAAGATTCCGGAGGCAGTACCTACAATGCAAAGATTTTTCTCATTGGAAAATCCCACTGCACTATAGCTTTCCCCTAGCACCTCCTCTATGGTGTCTATATGAAGACCCGTTTCTTCCCAGAGTTCTCTTCTGGCAGCTTCTTCTGGTGTCTCGCCTGGGTCAATCAACCCGGCCGGAAAATTATACACCCACTCACCCACTGCAAGACGAAATTCTTTGTTTATCAATATTTTTTCCTTTGTCTCATCATGACAGATGATAACAATGGCATCTGCCCCTCTGTCATGAAGTTCTTCAAAGCTTTCCATATTGCTGTCACGGCTAATCATCTCGTAACGTTTCTCTTTATTGTCCACGGTCTTGTACAGCAAGTCATAACGTGTAATGTATTTTCCCTGTTCCTTTTTTTCCATTGAAATAAATTCCATCTGCAATTCCTCCTTAACTGCTCTTACTTCTCTTCCACCACCTGAAAAATCAAAAATTTCAGGTAATAAGATTCGTCCGCTGCCCACAAAATGGGATGATCCGGAGACTGGGTGCGGAATTCAATCTGACGCAGCCTCTTATGGGTAGCTTTTGCTGCCTCTTTGATGGTCTTTACAAATAATTCCTGAGTCATGAAATGAGAACAGGAACAGGTGGCAAAATATCCACCATCTTTTACCAGCTTTAATCCCTTCATATTGATTTCACGATACCCTTTGATGGCATTTTTGGTGGCTTCCCTGGATTTTGTAAATGCCGGTGGGTCCAAAATCACCACATCAAAACTTTCCTTTGCCGCCGCTAGCTTTGGCAATTCATCCAAAACATTGGCACACCGAAACTGCACTGTACTTTCTAATCCATTTCGTTTTGCATTTTCCCGTGCCTGCTGTATGGCATATTCAGAGATATCAAGGCCTGTCACCTCACTGGCTCCACCGATTCCTGCATTCAATGCAAAGGTTCCCATATGTGTGAAACAATCCAAGACTCTTTTTCCTTTACAAATCCTCTGCATTGCCAAACGATTGTACTTCTGGTCTAAAAAGAAACCTGTCTTTTGTCCATTTACCACATCCACCATATAATGTACGCCATTTTCTATAATTTCTACATTGGTATCAAATTCTTCCCCAATAAAACCCTTTACCTTTGTCAGACCTTCCTTAATTCTTTCCTTTGCATCACTTCTCTCGTACACACCACGAATCTTTATTCCTTCCTCTTTTAATATCCCCTTTAATTTTTCTACTATTTTTTCCTTAAACTGTTCCATGCCCAAAGCAAGACACTGAACCACCAGCACATCTTCATACTTGTCTATCACAAGCCCTGGTAAGAAATCTGCCTCTCCAAAAATGACACGACAGCAGGAGGTGTCCACTGTATTTTTTCTATATTCCCATGCATTTCTCACCCGCATGTTAAGAAAGGCATCATCTATGGTCTGTTCCGGTTTTCTGGACATCATACGAATGCGAATCTTGGAATTTTGATTGATAAATCCCCTGCCCATGGGGTACCCGTCAAAATCCTCTACCTTTACAATTGCACCATTTTTAAAAGTTCCCTGTATAGTGTCTATCTCGTTATCAAAAATCCACAATCCTCCTGCTTTGATGGTACGCCCTTCCCCTTTTTTTAATCTAACGATTGTCTCTGTCATCATTCACCCTACTTTCTTATCTGTATATAAATGTAAAAAAAGGCTTTCCGGAATCCTCCGAAAAGCCTTTCGCTGTTATGCCGGCAGCGGGACTTGAACCCGCACGTGGTTGCCCACAACAGATTTTGAGTCTGCCTCGTCTGCCATTCCGACACGCCGGCTCGCTACAGCTATTACAATATAGCATAGCCCCCGAATAAATGCAAGTGTTTTTTTAAAAATTTTTCATTTTTTTGCAAAATAATATATAATTGGTGTTTTTTTTGCAACTGGCATGGTTGTTTTTTTAAAAACTGGCTATTTCAAAAAGGTCACTTTGTGTTACAATTCTTTTCATCAATGATAGAACTTCCTTTCAAAGATTTTCTATTATCGTGCATACTATTAGAATTTGAAAAAGCATTCTGGTGATATGTCAAGAAGAAAATAAAAAAGATTTTGATATGTTTTCTTAAAAAAGGGTGCACTTAATAAACACTC
>CACXGE010000119.1 GCA_902767135.1 uncultured Lachnospiraceae bacterium
AGTTTCGTAAAGCTGATGCACACAAATCAGAGATTTGGCGCAGGTACGAACCTTACAGTAAATGTAAGGTTCTGATTGAAGAGAGTGCATACATAGAAAGAAACAAAAGGTTGTATCCTGTCACCCTTGACAGAATACAACCTTTTGTTTACATCATTTTTTTTATCCGTTCTAATTCCTGTTCTAACTGTTGATACAATCCAAAAATTTCTTCCTGTTCTTCCAGGTCATCAACCTGTATCTTGCCTGTAAGTTCTGAATAAACCCTAAGTTTTTCCACCAGAGGATAGATAGAAGGTACCAACGGTCCCCATCCGAAATTATCCACAATCCCTTTCAGAGTATGGGCTGCCAAAAACGCCTCCCCTCCATTTTTACCTTCCAGATACCCTCCTAATTTCTTTGTATTCTCATCTGTTTGAAAGCGCTTTGTATACTTTAGATACATTTCCTCTTTTCCCAAAAAACCTTTGCGAATCACTTCTTCTACGCTAACGCCCTCTTCCTGAAGCCACCTACAAAATCCGCTCATCTTAATACTCCTTTACCAGCTTTTTGAATGCCTCCAGGGAACGTTCTACTTTTTCTGTTGGAATACAGTAAGCCATTCTGAAATATCCAGGACATTCAAATCCGTCCCCTGGCACCAAAAGCAAATCATATTTCAAGGCTTTGTTACAAAATGCCTTGGCATCCTCTTCCAACGCCTTAGGAAACATATAAAAAGTTCCCCCTGGCCGTACGCATTCAAATCCCATGTCTGTCAGTGCATCATACAAAATATTCATGTTAGTTTCGTACACTGATAAATCAGAAGTTTTATACAAAATCGATGGCAATGCCAACTGCATCAGCGAAGATGGACAGTTGTGTCCGATTCCCCTGGAAACCTGACCTGCCATATCTGCCAGCACATCTTCCCCTTCACATCCAGGTGCCACTGCCAGATATCCAATACGTTCTCCAGGCAAAGATACGGATTTACTAAAAGAATAACAAGTCAGGGTGTTGTTATAATACTTTGCCACGTAGGGTGCAGTCACTTTGTCAAATACAATTTCACGATAAGGTTCATCTGAGATAATATAAATCGGATGAGAATATTCCTGCTCTTTCTCCTTTAAATATGCCGCCAGTTTTTTTATGGTTTCCTCAGAGTACACACAACCGGATGGGTTGTTTGGCGTGTTAATCAAAAGAGCCATAACCTTTTCATTCATCATGGTATCCAGCGCTTCAAAATTCACCTGGAAACTCTTGGTATCTGCCGGCACCACTTTTAACTTTGCCCCGGTTTTGTTCACATACGGGATATACTCACTAAAATAAGGTGCAAAGGTGATTACCTCATCTCCCGGCACCGTGACCAGTCGCAGAGCATGAGCGATAGCACCTGCCGCTGCGGAAGTCATAAAAATATGCTTCATTTCGTATTTCATGCCAAACCTTGTGTTCAAGGACTCTGCCACTGCCTGGCGCACAGAGGGAATTCCAAGGGTTGGGCTGTAGCCATGTACTGCCATAGGGTCATTCTCCTGCAGTATTTCTATTATCTTTTCTTTAAATTCCACTGGAGTTGGAACGGATGGGTTCCCTAAGCTGTAATCAAATACATTTTCATATCCAATTTCCTTGGCTCTTTCCGAACCATATGCAAAAATTTCACGTATCACTGACTTTTGTGATAACATATCTAAAAATTCTTTTGATATCATTTTATTCCTCCATTTTTTTCACCATATCAAGTACCTGCAATAAGTTATCCTTACAGGCAAATAACATCTCCTGGGTTTTACTATCCGGCAAGTCCAAATCCGGCACCATAACCGCCTTACATCCCGCATGATAGGCAGCATAGATACCATTGGGGGAATCCTCTAATGCCATACATTCTTTTGGCAATAATCCCAGCTTTTCTGCCGCCAGTTCGTAAATATCCGGAGCCGGCTTTCCATTTTCCACCATAGCAGCCACCACAATTTCATCAAAAAAATCATACAATTCCATTCTCTTTAAATATTTTGTGGTTCGTTCCAAATCCGTTGCCGTGGCTACTCCGATTTTATACTCCTGTTTTCTAAGATAAGTCAGCAACTCCACAATCCCAGGCTTTAAATCAATTCCGTTTCTTTCAATAAAAGCATTCATTAATTCCATACGCTTTTGACGTACCCTGTAATAGTCAAAGTCCTCTCCAAAGTATCCTTTTAACTTCTGGATTGCGTATTTTGCTGCCATACTTCGTATGGAGAGAGCATGACGTTCTTCCATAGGATATCCATAGAATCTTGCAGCCTCACACCAAAAACGGATATACAGCTTTTCCGTATCTAACATGAGGCCGTCCATATCGAAAATAAAGCCTTTTATCATCCTGTCACCTTCTTCACATTTTTTTCACAAATAAGACAAATTCTGACCACAATTTTTGGATATATTTATATATGTCAAGAGGACATAAGAAGTTTTCTTGACAAGCAAATAGTTTCTTTTATAAAATCCCCCCTCTTTAGGCGTAGTTTTTCTACGCCTTTTATTTTTATCCCTATTTTAATTTGAGAATATGTTCCACGTCGTCATTTCTGCCGATTACCATCAAATGCTGGTCTTTTCTAAATACATAATCCGCCCCCGGCATCAGATTCATTTTCTCTGTCTCAATCTCCTTGGTACCAAGAATACTCACATGGTATTTTGCCCTAAAATTAATTTCCTTAATAGTCTTTCCCACCCATTTGTCATGTACCGGAATTTCATATACAGAAATTTCATCTGTCAGCTCTATATAGTCAAACACATGGTCTGCACTGTATTGAACCGCCATCTTCTCTGCAATATCCTTATCCGGATAGATGACTTTATCTGCACCATTGCGCAAAAGAAATTTTGCCTGAATATCTCTGGTGGCCTTGCTGATGACGCATCTGGCACCACATTCTTTTAACAGACTGGTAATTTCTAAGCTGCTTTGAAAATTTGTTCCAATACAGACAAAGCACAAATCAAAGTTTCCAACCCCAATGCTTTTCAAAACATCCACATTGGTACAATCTCCGATTTTAGCACTGGTCACAAAAGGCAGCATGGCAGATAATTTTTCTTCCTCTATATCTACAATCATGACCTGATTTTTCAGTTCTACCATCTTTCTACACAGATGATTTCCAAATCTACCCATTCCAATAATTAACACTGATTTCATTTTCTTTTCCCTATCCTATTATAATATTTTCTTCCGGAAGTCTCACCGGTGCCACTTTATCTCTCTGTGTAAAAGAAAGAGCAAAGGACATACTGCCAATTCTACCACAAAACATCAGCAAGATTATCACAATTCTTGATGTGGTAGTCAGACTTCGTGTCACCCCTGTGGTCATTCCCACAGTACCAATGGCCGAAAAGACTTCAAACAACACGTCACGCAAATTGAGCGGCTGACAGTAACTAATCACCAAAACTGCTGCCACAGCCAGCATTAGGTTTATCATAATTACATTACTGGCTTTTTTGATAGCCTCATCCGGAATTCGTCTTCCATATACATTACAGCCGGTTTTACTTCTCAAATTGGACCAGACATATATTATCATTACCGAAAGCGTCACTGTCTTGATACCACCTGCTGTCGAGGCCGGACTACCTCCGATAAACATAAGTACCAAAGTCAACATCAACGAACTATTGCTTAACGCTCCTGTATCTATGGTATTAAAGCCAGCGGTTCTAGGAGTGATAGAACTAAACAGACTGGCAAGGAGAGTTTCCTTGAGTCCCATGCCTTTCATTAATCCATCTCTTTCAAAGAGATAAAATAAGATTGAGCTTATTATAAATATGAACACGGTCGTACTTATGGCAAGTTTTGAGTGCAGGGAATATTTTCGATAGGAAAGCTTGTGCTCCAAAATATCCTTCCAAACAAAAAAACCGATAGAACCAACCGTAATCAAAAACATAATCACCACATTTAACAATATGTCATCCGATAAAAAGCAAAAAGAACAGTAAGGTTCATACTCTGTTCCCAGGACATCAAATCCGCCATTACAAAAGGCTGAAATTGCATGGAAGATTCCGTAGTAGATTCCTTTTGGCACTCCAAATCTTGGAATAAACACACACATAAGCAACAGTGCCCCAATTCCTTCTACGATAATGGTGCCTTTTACCACATACCTTGCCATCTTCACAACTCCACCTAGCTGAATGGAGTTCATACTTTCCTGCAAAAGGCCACGGACTTTTAAAGAAATACTTCTCTTTAAACCCATAGCAAACATAACTCCTATGGTCATAAATCCCAAGCCCCCCACCTGTATCATAGCAAGAATAATCATCTGTCCCAAAAGACTCCAATGACTTGCCGTATCCACCACAGCCAGACCCGTAACACAGGTTGCTGAAGTAGCAGTAAACAACGCCTCCAAATAAGTGGTCTTTAGCCCCGGTCTTGTTGCCTGGGGCAACATTAACAACAAAGAACCTGACACAATGACCAAAAAGTATCCCAACGCAATCATCTGGACGTGGGACATTCTGTGACCTATCGTAACTTTTTCGGTATACCTATCTTCCTTTTTTCGTATGCCATTCTTTTTCCCTTTTTGGGTTTTACATATACACTTCCACATTTATTACATTCTTCCTCTATATACGGTAAGCCCCCCTCTTTTACCTATTGGTAAAAAAGACGGACTCTCTCTTATTACATTTCACTACGATATCAATTCATCCATATATTCCAGTAATCGTTCTCTTCTACTGGGGATAAACTTCTCTCCCATCATTAGCTTTTTAAATTCTTCCTGACTCATCCACTGATACGCCACAGTTTCTCCCTGCTGCAGCACAACCCCATCTTTTGGTATATCGGTAATGCAAACGTATCCATAATGAATGGCAGAACCTCTTTTATTCATTTTTTTATACAATAATTTTAGATTATCTGCTTTGATGCCAGTCTCTTCCCACAATTCACGGCAAGCGCCTTCCTCTACTGATTCCCCTTTTAAAACACTGCCTCCTGCACTTGCTTCATAGTATCCTCCATAGCTTTCCTTGCAATCTGCACGTTTCGTCACTAAAACATCACCGTCCTGGTGAACTACAAGAATCTCGCACACCAGATGCACCAAACCCTTGGGAATTTCCTGACCTCTGATTAAATCTTTTCCTGCCAATGTTTCATCCGGATAATATCCATCCCAAATTTCCATAAGTTCCCCCTTTCTCCATCACTGAAATTGTAACCGTTTTTTCACAGGCAATACGGTTATCGTATCTGTTCAGAGCTACGGAGCAGATACGTAAATGCTGAGACCTGTACTGAATCGTTACCAGTTATCCTAATTTACAGAGGAATCTACCTGATAAAAAGCTGGTACCCCTTCCACTGCCTGCTTTCCAAGGTCTTCCCGACAAGTTATCATATTGATGCTGACTCCCTTTAAATATGGCTGGGCAGCCTGTGCCACCTTATCAAACAACGATTTTTCAAGTCCTGTTCCATCCATATCCACAACAAATAAATAGCTGACTTCCTCCTGTTTTTTCATTAAACGCAGCCATGCTTTTTTTACTTCTGGTTCTTTTTCTAACACCTGGGTCATGGCTTTTGCCATTTCCACTGGAAACTCTGCTAAATCTGCTACAGAAATCTTGGTGTCTGCACTGATGTGTTCTTTCACCACCTGTTGATTTAAATTCTGTTTTCTCTCCTTCAAATGGTCTAACAACTTCTCATCCACCATCATATTTTCCCCAAAGGGATTAATCACCACACCATTGGTATCTGGATTTCCTTTTATAATACTATAAATTTCATCAAAATTTACAAGCATCGTCTTTGGTTCTAATATCTCATGCCACTTTTCACACTCTTGCATATCTGTAAATACCGGATAAAATTTGCTTCCATTTGGTGCGGTAAGTAATGGCAGTTGCATGGTAGTACCTTCCTTGAATTTTGCCATGCCATTTTCATCTGCCTCCGGCTCCTCAGATAAAAGAATTACTCCAATCATTCTTGTATTCATGGCAAATTCTTCGTAAATCAGATTCATAAGTTCATCGCTGGGTGCAAGGGATGCCTGTCTCATAAGTCCCTTGATTCTTCCATTGTAGATTGGCTTACTTAAATCTACAAGATTTGGTTCTTCATTTGTAATAATATCTGCCATATGTAACATTTGTGGTGTGACACCCTTTAAGTATAATGCTACCGGCATATCTTTTTCCGCCTCTTCTAAAATGCCTTCTTTTGGATTTTCAATTTTTTCGATTTCACAGGCAGCTGCCCGTCTTCCTCTGGTAATAATATAAACCTTGGAATTTACCGTAGCTTTTCCTCCACGTACAACGCCTGTTGCCAGTGTTTTCTGTTCCTTATCTGTAAAGACCTGTTCCACCATAAAGGTGAATTTTTCTTCCTGTACCTCTTTTAAAGTATCAGCAAGGTTCATTTCCTCTTTGATGTCTAGTGGCTGTTCTTTCTCTGTCTTGTTTGCTCCCGTTTCGTTATTTCCATGTTTTTGAAATAAAAATTCAAATATTCCCATGTTTGTTTCCCCTTTATTCCTCTCCCATATTTGCCAGTTTCTTTGCCTGATCTGCTGCAATACACGCATCGATAATCTCCTGGATATCTCCATTCATAATTTTATCGATTTTATATAAAGTAAGACCAATTCTATGATCTGTCACTCTTCCCTGTGGGAAATTGTAAGTACGAATCTTCTCAGCTCTGTCACCTGTTCCAATTTGAGAACGACGTTCCGCTGCCTCTGCATCCTGCTGCTTTTGAAGTTCTAAATCATAGAGCTTTGCTCTCAAAAGAGCAAAAGCTTTATCCTTATTCTGTAACTGTGATTTCTCCGTCTGAGAGTAAATAACAATTCCCGTTGGATAGTGGGTCAGACGGACTGCAGAGTCTGTGGTATTGACACACTGTCCACCATTTCCTGAAGCACGCATAACATCGATACGAATATCTTTTTCATCAATCTTCACATCCACTTCCTCTGCCTCTGGCATAACTGCCACAGAACAGGTAGAGGTCTGAATACGCCCCTGGGATTCTGTCTCTGGCACACGCTGTACACGGTGTACCCCGGATTCATACTTCAAAATCGAATATGCTCCCTGTCCTTTTACCATAAATTCAATGTTCTTCATTCCGCCAATGCCAGTCTCGTCAGCTTCCAAAAGTTCTACTTTCCAACCCCGTGACTCAACATAGTGTACATACATTCTATATATTTCCGCTGCAAATAATGCTGCCTCTTCTCCGCCAGCGCCTGCACGAATTTCCACGATAACATTCTTGTCATCATTGGGGTCTTTTGGAAGGAGAAGAATCTTTAATTCATGCTCCAGTTCTTCCACTCTTGCCTTAGACTCATTTAATTCCTCCTTGGCAAGTTCACGAAGTTCTTCGTCACTTTCTTCTTCTAACATGGCAAGACTGTCTTCTATATTCTGCTTTGCCTGTCTGTACTCTTTGTATGCCTCTACAATGGGCATCAAATCATTCTGTTCCTTCATCAACTTGCGAAAACGGTTCTGGTCATTTGCCACATCCGGCTCGCTTAATGTACTCATCAATTCTTCATAACGTACAAGAATATCCTCTAATTTATCAAACATAATATCCTCCTATGGTTTCTATCTATCCTATTTATCCCAACAGTTCACCCTCTCATCCTATGGATGAAACTATTGTGTCTTTCCACACTGCTGTAACATTTCTATCGAAGCCGCATAAGTCTTTTTTCACTTCCACTTGACTGTATCCATTGTTCTTTAGCAGCTTGCTTACGGCATCTCCCTGGTTATAGCCGATTTCCAACAATAGCATACCATTTTTTTTCAGATATGAAAAGCTTTCTTTTGCCAATCTCCGATAAAAAGTAAGCCCATCTTGGTCCCCGTCTAATGCAAGGATAGGTTCAAAGTCTTTTACTTCTTCCATCAACGTAGTAATCACATCACTTTCGATATACGGGGGATTGGAGACAATCATATCATACCTATCCTCAACTTTTTCATACAAATCACTTTGTACAAAAGTAATTTCCACCTGATGCTTCCTGGCATTTTCTTTGGCAACCTGCAAAGCTTTTTCTGAAATATCTACGCAGGTTACGTCCACATCTTTAAAGTATTTTTTTATACTTATGCCAATGCAACCGGAACCTGTACACAAATCAAGCACTTTCCACCCGGATTTCACCTTCCCTAACGCCTGTTCTACCAAAAGTTCTGTGTCCTGTCTTGGTATCAAAACGTTCTCATTTACCAGAAAGTTAAGTCCCATAAACTCCTGCTCTCCAAGAATATATTGTAACGGCATATGTGTTTTTCTTTTTTCCACAATATCAAATATGGACTCCATCTGCTCTTTGGTTGCCTCCTCATCTCTTTTCAAGAAAAAATTGGCCAGATTACAACCTGTCACATATTCTATTATAATGGCAGATTCCATATCCCCTTCTTTGATTCCTGCCTGTTTTAATTGTTCCTTTACTGTTTCCTTTACTTCATACAGCTTCATAATATCACCTAATATTTTGATTTTACCGTTGCATCATATCCATTTGACTCAATGGCAGATACCTGTCCAAAAGTTTTTACCCCCTTTTTCTCCACATAGGCACGTACCCTGTAATAATATACCTTGCCATCCTCTATCTGGGTATCTTCAAAGTAATTTTTCTTAATGTCCGAATACATTTTATACACTTCATCTTCTGTTTTTCTGTATACCACATATCCCGATGCTTTCTTTACCTTCTCCCAGGTAAGTTTCATCACCCCTTTGGTAGAATCATCCACCTTTGTAAGTCTGGGGGCTGGGATTTGTTTGTCTTCATTTGCCACTGGCTGTACCTGACTGTTTAATCCACTGTGTTTTGTAACGTTATCCCTGATGCCATACTCCGGCACTTCCGTTATCTTTTCTTCCCGTGTTTCTGTTTTCTGTGATACCGGAATAGGTTCTGCAGCCTTTTCTTTCTCTCCCTGTTTTTCCTCTCTTTTTATTTCAACCTGGGATTCTGCCAAACCTTCCCCTTCATTTTCATTATTATATTGATGTAAAAATTCCTTCCAGTCAAATACTGCTTCCACCGCTTCCATGGCAACTTCCACCATGGACTCATCCGGCTCTTTTGTAGTCATATTCTGCAACAACATTCCCGGTTTACTTAACATATTGATCACTTTATTCTCACTGCTTCCTGCAACTTTGATAAACTCATAAGAAATTCCTGCAATCACCGGAACCAGTGCAATTCGTAAGACAATTCTCAGCCAATTTGCATCCACTTGTATAAATAGAAACACAAAGATACTCACCAACATTACCACCAAAAGGAAACTTGTTCCACAGCGTTTATGCTGTTTTGAACTTTTCATCACATTTTCTACGGTCAATTCCATACCGTTTTCAATACAGTTAATACATTTATGTTCTGCCCCATGGTACATAAACACTCTCTGAATATCTTCTAGTTTTGAAATCAATGCGATATATCCAAGCAAAATTCCTACCCTGAAAATTCCCTCCAATAAAGTAAGTAAAATTTCAGATACAATAAAGCTTGAAAGCAGTCTGATCGCTAAAAATGGCACCACCATAAAAATTGCTACTGCCAAAATAATGGAAGTTGCAACCGTCGCTCCCATGAGAAATTTTTCTCCAAATCCCCCAAGGTACTTTTCCAATAATTTATCTAACTTGCTTGGTTTCTCATCTTCTTCATAAAATTCTGCTGAATAAGTTAATGTATTCATCCCCAAGACAAGGGAATCCATAAAATTAAAAATTCCCCGAACAAATGGAATTTTTTTCAATTTTTCATGTTTTACATAACTGTGGTCCACATCTTTTTTTACCGTAATTTTCCCATTTGGTTTTCTGACAGCCACTGCATAGGATTCCCCGTTTTTCATCATGATACCTTCCATGACAGCCTGTCCACCAATTCCTGAAGTTTTCACTTTTTTTCCTCCTATATATCCAAAACTGTAACCGAATAATCAAAAAAAGGCTGAGATTTCACAACCTCAACCCTGTCATAATGATAGACTTATTTGTCTCCCATACCATATTTCTTGTTGAACTGGTCGATACGTCCACGAGCCTTAGCAGCCTTCTGCTGACCTGTGTAGAAAGGATGACACTTTGAACAAATTTCAACGTGGATGCTTTCCTTTGTAGAACCTGTTGTAAAAGTATTTCCGCAGTTACATGTCACTGTTGCCTGGAAATATTCTGGATGGATTCCTTCTCTCATTTCATTCACCTCTTAAACTTTCTTATAGACTAGAGGACAATCTTTGTTGTCCTCGCACTCATAAACAGCTCTATAATTTTATCATAATTTTCAGCATAATGCAAGATATTTTTCCACTGTTTCCTTATATTTTTATAACTAGAATTTTGTCTTTTTCACGGTTTCCACAAATTCTTTGTTATTTTTTGTTCTCACAAACAAATTCAAAATGGTTTCTACCGCATCGTCCGGTTTCAGACCATTGATTCCTCTTCTCATGATTTCTACCGCTTCCAGTTCATCTTTACTTAAAAGTAAATCTTCTCTTCTTGTACTGGACTTTGGTATATCGATGGCTGGGAAAATTCTCTTTTCCGACAATTTTCTGTCCAGGACAAGCTCCATGTTTCCTGTTCCTTTGAATTCTTCGTATATCACGTCATCCATCTTGCTTCCTGTCTCCACAAGAGCGGTTGCCAGAACGGTTAAACTACCGCCTCCACGCATATTTCTAGCTGCACCAAAGAATCTCTTTGGACTATGTAATGCTGCCGGGTCAAGTCCACCGGATAATGTACGTCCACTGGCAGGTACCACCAGATTGTATGCTCTTGTCAAACGGGTAATACTATCCAACAAAATGGTAACATCTTTTTTGTGTTCCACCAGACGCTTTGCTCTCTCTACTACCATTTCTGACACTCTTTTGTGATGTTCCGGAAGTTCATCAAAGGTGGAATAAATCACCTCCACATTTGGTCCTTCTACTTCTTCTTTGATGTCCGTTACTTCCTCTGGACGTTCATCAATCAACAGAATAATCAAATGCATCTGTGGATTATTCTTTATGATAGATTTGGCCACTGCCTTTAACAGTGTAGTCTTACCTGCTTTGGGCGGTGCAACTATCATGCCTCGCTGTCCTTTACCTATGGGGGAAAGAATATCCATCACTCTCATGGCAACTCCGCCCCCAGGTGTTTCTAACTTTAATCTTTCATCTGGGAAAATTGGAGTCATATCCTCAAAGGAACAGCGATTGGCTATGGTTTCTAATGGGTAATCATTTACAGATTTAATATACAACAAAGCACTAAATTTTTCTGATGAAGTACGGATTCTGGTATTTCCCTCTAAGATATCTCCTGTCTTTAAACCAAAACGCCGAATCTGGGCAGGTGCCACGTACACATCATTTTCTCCTGGCAGATAGTTCTTCGCAGAACGGATAAAACCGTATCCATCCGGCATAACTTCCAAAATACCTTTTACGGTAATCCCACTGTCTAAGCGTTTCAATTCCTCTTTATCTTCAATCACTTCTCCCATTTTCTGCTGGGATTTCTTTTTTTCTACAGGCTGGGTTGATTTTTTCTCTTCCTCTTTTGGTGGCTGTGAAACCGCCTTGGCTTTTTCCTTCTGATCTTCCTCTAACATAGCTTCAACCAAATCGGTCTTTTTCATAGTAGAAATTCCTTTCATACCTCTTGCTTTGGCCAAATCCTTCAATGTTGCTAATGATAACGATTCATATTTTTCTCTCATATATCAAATGCTCCTTAATTTTTGTTTTCTCCTCACCCAAACAATCTCATCTACACTCCGAAATATAAAATTCTTCAATTTTTCATCTTTTGGGGATTTTATCACGAGCCAGTTCCTGGCAATCGTGGACTTGAACTGAATGAATAAATATTGTTTGCGTATCTGTTCAGAACCAATGAACAGATACGCAAATCGGGAAATGCCGACAAATGCAAAATTTCCCGATTTATACAAAATCTACATTTTCTCACGGAGTCAGCAGGAAATGCTGACCCCTGTACTGAATAATTACCTGTTTTCACTTACAAATCAAAATTATATCACATTATCTGGTAAATTTCAATTTGATTTGTTCTTGATTTTCCCTCTCTTGCCCCCTTTTTTTCTTTGTGCTATACTAAAGAAGTTAAACAGCAACTCGTATCCTTAGTGATATGTGATAAATAACTTGTACAGGGATATTTTTCCCAGAAAGGATGTTAAAATGACAACAAACGAAAAAGCGTTATTACTTCACGAACAGTGGAATGGTAAGATTGAAACCACAGCAAAATCCAAGGTTGCAACCAGAGAGGATTTAGCTATCGCATATACTCCAGGTGTTGCCGAACCATGTAAGGTGATTGCAAAA
Organism: uncultured Lachnospiraceae bacterium; assembly: GCA_902767135.1. GTDB lineage: Bacteria > Bacillota > Clostridia > Lachnospirales > Lachnospiraceae > RUG11237. The sequence goes on from CACXGE010000119.1 coordinate 12,451, forward strand.
GACAAGGAAGCTGCTTATAAATATACCATAAAATCCAATACGGTAGCTGTAGTATCCGATGGAAGTGCGGTCTTGGGACTTGGAAACATCGGTGCTGCCGCTGCTATGCCTGTTATGGAAGGAAAGGCAGTTTTATTCAAGGAATTTGGTGGCGTAAATGCCTTTCCTATCTGTTTGGATACACAGGATACCGAAGAAATCATAAAAACAGTGGTTAACATCGCTCCTGCATTTGGTGGAATTAACCTAGAAGACATCTCAGCACCAAGATGTTTTGAAATTGAAGAGCGTCTGAAGGAACTTCTTGACATCCCAGTATTCCATGATGACCAGCATGGTACCGCTATTGTTGTTCTAGCTGGTATTATCAATGGTCTTAAGGTGACCGGAAAGAAAAAAGAAGACTGTAAGGTAGTTGTAAACGGTGCCGGAAGTGCCGGAGTAGCCATAACCAAACTTCTGTTACGTTACGGATTTACCAATGTAATCATGTGTGATAAGGTTGGTATTATCAATGAAAATACCCCGGATTTAAACTGGATGCAGCAGGAAATGAGCAAACAAACCAATCCAAATCAGGAAAGCGGTACTTTGGCAGATGCACTTAAGGGCGCTGATATCTTTGTGGGCGTATCTGCACCAGGCATTGTTTCTCCTGAAATGGTATCTTCCATGAACAAAGATTCCATCCTGTTTGCCATGGCAAATCCTGTTCCGGAAATCATGCCAGATGTAGCTAAGGCTGCGGGAGCAAGGGTAGTTGGTACCGGACGTTCTGATTTCCCAAATCAGGTAAACAATGTGGTAGCCTTCCCAGGAATCTTCAAAGGTGCCTTAGAAGGTCGTGCCACCCAGATTACAGAAGAGATGAAGTTAGCCGCGGCGTTAGCCATCGCCAGTCTTGTACCGGACGAAGAGCTAAACGAAGACAATATTATGCCGGAAGCTTTTGATCCTCGTGTAGCAGATGTAGTGAGCAAAGCTGTTATGGATCATATCGAAAAATAATGAATACAACTTACTTTTATTCGTTAAATGACTATCTACGGGAAACCTACGGAAAGAAAATGTATAAAATTTCGTTAAATGCCGGCATGAGTTGCCCAAACAGAGATGGTAAATTGAGCACAGAGGGTTGTATCTTTTGTAGTGAAGGGGGCTCCGGCGACTTTGCCGAAAGCTCCCTTCTCTCTATTACCGAACAGATTGAACTTGGAAAACAAAAGGTAAAACATAAAATCAAAAACAATGATTTTATCGCCTATTTTCAAGCCTACACCAATACCTACGCACCTGTGGAATATTTGGAAAAGATTTTTACAGAGGCAATCCACCATCCGGATATTCAAATCCTCTCCATTGCCACACGGCCTGACTGTTTGTCTAAAGAGATTCTCTGTCTTCTGGCCGAATTAAACAAGAAAAAACCTGTATGGGTGGAACTTGGTCTTCAAACCATTCATGAGTCCACTGCACACTACATCAACCGTGGTTATGAACTATCCTGCTTTGAAAAGGCTGTGTCAGATCTTACCCAGGCAGGAATCAGTGTGATTGTCCACATGATCCTTGGACTTCCTGGTGAGACAAAAGATAATATGATAGCTACTGCCAAATATCTTTCCACACTTCCCATTCAGGGCATCAAATTACAATTGTTACATGTTTTAAAAAACACAAAACTCTCAGTTGATTATTTACAAAACAAATTCGAAGTGTTAGACTTAAAACAGTATATGGATATTGTGATTTCTATTATAGAAATTCTGCCACCTGCCATGGTAATCCACAGGATTACAGGAGATGGACCCAAAAATATCCTGATTGCCCCACTTTGGAGTGGTAATAAACGTATGGTATTAAATTCTATTTATCGTGAATTTCGTTTAAGAAACACCTGGCAGGGCAAATATTACGAGATGTCCATAGACACAGATTCATAAATTTTTAAAAGGGGGGATTTAGATGTCAGAACCATTTACTCTATACAAACTTATTATTCTGTATCTACTTAGCAAAGTAAATTTTTCTTTGTCCAACAGCCAAATCACAGACTTTATTTTAGAGAAAGAATACACTGATTATTTAACACTTCAGCAGGCATTGGCAGAATTAATTGATGTGAAATTGATTCATGTAGAAGCATCTGCAAAAAATTCATTGTATCAGATTACTTCTGAGGGAGAAGAAACATTAGGATACTTCGAAAACAGAATTTCCGACCAGATTAAAGAAGATATTGTGAATTACATTAAACAAAACGGTTATGAATTGTACAACGAACGAGCTGTTCTGGCAGATTTCGAAAAAAATGGTAACAATGAGTACGATGTGCGTTGCAGAGTCATGGAGAAAAAATCTGCACTGTTAGATATGACACTTACTGTCCCTACACTTGAGGACGCGGAAACTGTTTGCAGAAACTGGGAAAAACAAAGCCAGCCTCTGTATAGCTATATTGTAAATCAACTATTGCGATAACAAAAAACCATTGCCAAAAGGCAATGGTTTTTTGTTATCATTTTACTATTGAAATCTTAATGCTTCAATTGGATTCATCTTTGCTGCTTTCCTTGCCGGATAGATTCCAAAGAAAATTCCTACCGACGAAGAAAAGAAAGTTGCCAACACCACTGCAGACAGGCTTAATTTGGGAGAGATTTCCGGGATAAATGCACAGACAAGCTCTGCTCCCCCTAATCCCAAAATAATACCTATTATTCCGCCAATAAGAGTGATGATACAGGATTCTGCCAGGAATTGTATCATAATTGATGTTGTTTTTGCACCTAAGGCTTTCCGAATTCCAATTTCTCTTGTGCGCTCTGTCACAGAAACCAGCATAATGTTCATAACACCAATTCCTCCAACCAAAAGAGAGATGGCTGCTACAAGTACAATAAAATATGTTATGGCATTCAGTACTGTGTTAACAGTCCCCATGTAATCCTCAAAGCTTTCCATTAAATATCCATCTTTTCCTTCACACTTGTGCTGTTTCTCCAGAAATTCAATACAATCTTTTGCCACCTGTGCAGAATATTCAGCATTTTCTGCCACCACGTAAATGGAGTCAAATTTTTCTTCTCTGTAACCAAGAATGGATTCCACCACGGTATACGGCATATCTAACATAATCGTGTCGGTGCCGTATGCCAAAGACATCAGACTAGACTGACTTTCCTTCTGTGCTGTAACTCCTAAAATCTCAAAGCTTCTGGTAAAACCATAGAGTTCCAGTTCAATGTTCATTCCTATCACATCACTGCTGCCAAACAATGCGACAGCACTATCCCTGTCGATGACACAGACAGCTCTTCCATCCTCCACATCTGCTTTTGAAAAGTAATTGCCATCTACTAATTCATCACTGGATAAGCTCTGTAAATCCTCTGTGCCCAAATCCGCATATACGTCAAACTCGCCCTTAAAGGTTTCTGTTGTGCCGTAAATCATACCGGAATTACTCACACCTTTCACATGCTTTATGTCTTTCTTCATTCCTTGAATATCATCATAAGTGATAACATTATCCTCTCCCACAATTCTGCTGTTTGGATAAATACATACTTGTCCTCCTGCCATCTCATCTAACATTCCTGCTATATTTCCCCTAGCTCCATTTCCGATACAGATAATCATAATCACAGAAGAAATTCCGATAATAATTCCTAACATGGTCAAAAAGGAACGTCCTTTGTTGGCCTTGATATTATCCAGTGCCATTTTTATGTATTCTCTAAACTGAATCACAATGCTCTCCTTCCTTTATAACTGGTACTCTCCCTCTTCCGATTCCTCTTTGTTTCCTCGTGTGGGATCTTCTGTTGGAGTTGGGGTCTCCCTCACTACCGGGGTAGGGATAGCCTCCTGATCATCATCGGTATCCTCATCTTCTATCACCTGAACATCCGGGTCATCTTCATATTCCTCATCCTCTTCCCCGTCTGCTTCCTCATCTTCCTCTTCTTCATCAAAATAATAATCCGGATCTTCATCCTCATACTCTTCGTATTCTTCGTATTCCTCGTCCTCACCTTCGGACTCTTCATCGTAATATTCTTCCCCGTTTTCGTCTATTTCTTCATCGATTTCCTCATCTGTTTCTTCATCCTCTTCTATGATATCGCCATCTTCCTCCACATAGGTTTCATCGTCTTCGTATTCCGTACAGACTTCAATACCTTCCTCTATTTCAGGGGTAACCTCAATTACCACTTCTTCCTCTTCCTCCACACCATCTAGGATTTCCACATAAGTTCCATCGCTTGCACCAATGGATACCTCTCTTTTTTCTACAAATCCATCACATACCACATAACAGAAATATCCATGTTTTCCCTGGTTTAATGCTTTCACCGGAACAGCAACTGCATCCACTGCACTGGCGGTATAAATCACAACCTCGGCCTCAATACCAAGATAAACATCTTCTGCTGCATCCTCTACCAGTACCTCTGCGGTAATCACCGGAACACCAGAAGAATTTTTCTCTGCCATTCGATTAATCTTGCTTACCGTTCCTGTATATTCCTCCCCGGCTATGCTAATGTCAGCTTCCTGTCCTTCTTCCACCTCCAGAAGGTTATTCTTGGTTAAGTTTACAGTAACCTTTACATTGTTTAAATCTGATACGGTACATAACGGAGCGCCCTCTGCCACCATAGCACCGGATTGTGCTGAAACCTCTGTAACCAATCCTGAAAATTCTGACATAATACCAGACTGTGCAACTTCTAACTGGGATGAGGCAGTATCTTTATTTAATTGGGATAACTCTTTTTGTGCTTCAATCTGTTCCTTCTGTGCATCAGAGATAAGCCCCGCTTCTGCCGTCATTTTTTCCGACTTTCGGTCTGCCAAATTTGTCTGGTACTCTGCAAGTTTTTTCTGGGCACTTTCTAACTGGGACTGGTAATCTGACAAATTCTTTTGGGCTGTATTTCTCCCCTGAGTCTGTTGCTCGTTTAATTCCACCCCAAGGTTGTCAAAATAATTTATTTCCGCATTGGCACTTTTAATACTTGCCTCTAAACGCTCAATTTCATCTTCTGTATTTTCGATTTTATCTTCATAATCATCAATCTCTTTTTTGATATCTGTCAGTTTCGAATCACTGTCACTGTCCACCTGCAAGGTATTCTCATATCCACTTTGTTCTGCCTTATCCGACAATTCTGCCCTTCTAGCCTCCAATTCCAAATCAGACACATCAAAAACAGCTAACATATCCCCTTCTGAAACCCGAGAACCTTCCTCGACGTTGCACTCACTCACCACCGCGCTCACCGGGGAATAATACGTTTTCACATGATTGCTTTCCACATAACCACTGGTCTTTAATGTCTGGTCAATGTCTCTTAATTGAGCTATCTCAACCTTTACTGTCATCAGTGGCTCCGGCATCAAGGACTTTGTAACCACGGTTCCAATGATAAGAACTACCACAGTGACTGCCACGGTAACCATGATTGTCTTTTTTACATTCATGTCTCTTCGAATTCCCTGAGCCTTACGCTCTGCCCGTAACGCTTTCTTTTCCCGATATTTTTGTGCAAGTTTTGAATTATGTATTGCTGCCACCAATTTAGAGTTTTTGATTTTTTGCACCAACTTGGAATTCTTAATCTTTATGACAAGTTTTGAATTTCCTATCTTTGACCAAAAGTTTTTCCAGCCCCGACCTATTATCTTGCCCAGCCCTATCTTTACCACTTCCTCTTCCGAAGCTAACGCATTGGGATCGTAATCCTCGGCCTTTACATCAGAAGACATATTGGCATCTTTGTCAAATTGAATCTCTTCCTGGCCTTGTTTTTTTCCAAAAAACAAAAATCTCTTCTTGGATGTTGTATTTTGGGGTTTCTTTTCCTTTTTTACTTTTTCTTTCTTTTGTTCTTGTTCCTTGCAGTCTTCCACCGTCTGCTCCACCGGAACATTTTCTTCACTTTTTTTCTTGCCAAACATTGTTATGTACCCTCACTTCCTATTTTGTACTTTCCGTCTCATCATTTCGATAATCCTGCTCTATTTTACCATCTTTAATTCTCACAACCCTTTTTGCCTGGGCTGCAATATCATTGTCATGGGTAATCAGTATCACCGTTCTTCCTGTTTTGTGCAATTCCTTTAAAATTCCCAATATTTCCTTACTGGAATGGGAATCCAGGTTTCCCGTTGGCTCATCCGCCAGAATTACTGGTGGTTTTGCCGCAATGGCTCTGGCTATTGCCACCCTCTGCTGCTGACCCCCTGACATTTCTGCCGGCTTATGGTCCATTCTATGAGACAATCCCACAATCTCCAACGCCTTTACAGATAATTTCTTTCTCTCCTCTTTGGAAATACCACGATAAATCAATGGCAACTCTACATTTTCTACAGCCGTTAAACTGGGAATCAAATTAAACCCCTGAAAAATAAACCCTATCTCCTTATTCCTGACATCCGACAAATCATCATCTTTCATGGTTGACACATCTCTGCCATTTAGAAAATATTGCCCAAAGCTGGGCACATCCAGACACCCTAACATATTCATCAAGGTTGATTTTCCAGAACCTGACTGGCCTATAATTGCCACAAATTCCCCTTTGGAAATCTTTAGATTTACACCGTCTAAGGCTCGTACTTCATTTTCACCGGGATTATAAATTTTATAGATATTTCGAATATCTATTAACTCGTTCATATTAAGTTCCCCTTTTAATTTCTATTGCATTTATTGTTTCACATATATAATAACTCTAACTTATATATATTACACGATTTTTTTTTATATCTCAATACAAATTGCCAGTTTTAAGAAAATCTTATGAAATCTTATGGGGAACCGAAGGGGCGATATGTCAGCTGCCGGATACGAATGAGGGAGCTGGTGCCAATGATTACATATACTGAATTATTACAATTTGTAATTATGCTTTGTGCTGTAATAACTCTTGTTAAATCTTACACATAAAAAATAGCGCCCTCGTCTGGTAAACTAAGCGCTATTTTTGTAATACTTTATTTTACCGGCGGCTAGGACGTATCTAGCTTTCGGTTCTCTTGTTAAGTACATTATAACCAATGTATATAATAATTTGAAGAAAAATTTTTCTCTTATATCTGATCCTCAAAGGCTTCCTTCACTTTATCTCCAGCCTCTTTCATTTTATCCATAAACCCTTTCTTCTTGGGCTTTTCTTTTGTAGTCTTTAAATCATCAGATTTCTTCAAGGTATTACCACTGACAGCGTCAAATTGACGAAGCAAATCTTTTGCTTCTTCACTTAACTTATCCGGTACCTGCACCACCAGGGTAACATAATGGTCTCCACGGATATTCTTATTTCTCAAATGTGGAACACCCTTTCCTTTTAATCTTACCTTGGTGTCTGTCTGAGTTCCTGGTTTTACATCATATAACACATCTCCGTCTACCGTGGTAATTCTCACCTCTCCACCTAATGCTGCCTGAGCAAAAGAAATTGGAGCTGTTGAGAATATATTCTCATCCTGTCTTTGCAAGATTGGATGACGGGATACAACCACCTGAACCAGTAAATCTCCTCTTGGTCCTCCGTTGACACCCGGTTCTCCTTTTTCCCGGATACGGATACTCTGTCCATCGTCAATACCCGCCGGTACGGAAACCTGAATGGTTCTCTTTCTGGTAATATATCCACTGCCATGACAATCCGGACATTTGTCTTTCACCACTTTACCTTTTCCGCTACATTCCGGACAGGTTTGTACATTCCTTACCATACCAAATAGGGACTGCTGGGTATATACCACCTGGCCTTTTCCGTTACATTTCGGGCAGGTCTGAGGTGAACTTCCAGGTCTTGCACCTGTTCCATGACAAGTAGAACATTCATCTTTCAGATTTAATTCAATTTCTTTTTCACAACCAAATACAGCTTCCTCAAAACTAATTCTTATGCTGGCTCTTACGTTGGCACCTTTCATTGGACCATTGTTTGTACTACGGCTACGTCCACCTCCAAACAAATCTCCGAAAATATCTCCAAAGATATCTCCCATATCTGCTCCATTGAAATCGAAACCGCCAAAACCGCCTGCTCCACCTGCTCCGCCTTCGAAAGCTGCATGACCAAACTGATCATACTGTCTTTTCTTGTCCGGATCACTAAGTACACCATAAGCTTCCGAAGCTTCTTTAAACTTCTTCTCTGCCTCAGCATCTCCAGGATTCATATCCGGATGGTATTTTTTTGCAAGCTGACGATATGCTTTTTTGATTGTGGCATCATCGGCATTTCTATCAACGCCTAAGACTTCATAATAATCTCTTTTACTCTCTGCCATAACTTTTCCTCTCTGTTAATAGGGAGAATAGGGACATACTTCTATGCCCCTACTATTGTACCCTTTCTTGCACTAAGCGCCTAAATGCGCAGTACTATATTGAATAGTTACGATTATACTTCTCTGTAATCTCCATCAACAACGTCATCTGCTGTATATTCATTGCCACCCATATCAGCACCTGCTGCCCCCATATCTGGACCTGCTGCTCCACCTGCTGCCTGAGCCTGCTCATAAACCTTTGCAAATAATTTCTGAGCACTTTCCATTAATTTTTCCTTTGCAGCCTTCATCTCATCTACCTGAGCATCTGTCATATCTTCCGGATTTGATTTTTCTACCAATTCTTTTAATGCTGCAAGGTCAGCTTCCACTGCTGTCTTGTCATTGGCATCAATCTTGTCTCCAACCTCTTCCAATGCTTTTTCTGTCTGGAATACGAAAGAGTCTGCATCGTTTCTTGTGTCGATTGCTTCTTTTCTCTTCTTGTCCTGTGCTTCGTACTCTGCTGCTTCTTTTACAGCCTTTTCGATATCGTCATCTGACATATTAGAACCTGCTGTAATAGTGATGTGCTGTTCTTTTCCTGTTCCTAAATCCTTTGCAGACACGTTTACAATACCGTTGGCATCAATATCGAAGGTAACTTCAATCTGAGGAACTCCACGTCTTGCTGGTGGGATACCATCTAAGCGGAACTGTCCAAGAGACTTATTATCCTTGGCAAACTGACGCTCACCCTGTACAACGTTGATATCTACTGCTGTCTGATTGTCTGCTGCTGTTGAGAATACCTGGCTCTTCTTTGTAGGAATTGTAGTATTTCTCTCAATCAATCTTGTAGCAACACCACCCATGGTTTCAATAGATAATGACAATGGTGTTACGTCAAGAAGAAGGATTTCTCCTGCACCTGCATCTCCAGCAAGCTTACCACCCTGGATAGAAGCACCTAATGCTACACATTCATCTGGATTTAATGTCTTGGAAGGTTCCTGTCCTGTCAACTTCTGTACCTTATCCTGTACTGCTGGAATACGTGTAGAACCACCAACTAATAATACTTTTCCAAGTTCAGAAGCTGTCATACCTGCATCCTTTAATGCACGTGTTACAGGTTCTGCTGTTCTTTCTACTAAGTCATGAGTTAATTCATCGAATTTAGCTCTTGTAAGATTCATATCAAAATGCTTTGGTCCTTCTGCTGTTGCAGTGATAAAAGGAAGGTTGATATTTGTTGTAGTAGCTGATGAAAGTTCTTTCTTAGCCTTTTCTGCTGCTTCTTTAAATCTCTGTAATGCCATCTTATCATTTGATAAGTCCACACCTTCGTTCTTTTTGAACTCAGCTAACATATAATCTGTAACCTTCTGGTCAAAATCATCTCCACCAAGTCTGTTATCACCTGCTGTAGACAATACTTCAATAACTCCATCACCGATTTCAATGATAGATACGTCGAAAGTACCACCACCTAAGTCGTAAACCATGATTTTCTGTTCTTTTTCATTGTCAAGACCATAAGCTAAAGCTGCTGCTGTTGGCTCGTTGATAATACGCTTTACATCAAGACCTGCAATCTTACCTGCATCCTTTGTTGCCTGACGCTGTGCATCGTTAAAGTATGCTGGTACTGTGATAACGGCTTCTGTTACCTTTTCACCTAAGTAGTTTTCTGCATCTGATTTTAACTTCTGTAAAATCATTGCTGAAATTTCCTGTGGTGAGTATTTTTTATCATCAATGGCTACTTTGTAGTCTGTACCCATATGTCTTTTAATAGAAGCGATTGTCTTTTCTGCATTGGTTACTGCCTGACGTTTAGCAGGTTCACCAACTAATCTTTCTCCTGTCTTTGTAAATGCTACTACGGATGGTGTAGTTCTAGCACCTTCTGTATTTGCGATGACAACAGGCTTTCCACCTTCCATTACAGCTACACATGAGTTTGTTGTTCCTAAGTCAATACCAATAATCTTTCCCATTGTTTTATATCCTCCTAAACTTTTAGTTTGCTACTTTTACCATGCTGTGTCTTACTACGGTTTCTTTATACATATAACCCTTTTGGAATTCCTCCACTACCTGGTTTTCACCAGCTTCTTCATTTTCTTCATGCATTACTGCATTGTGAAAATCCGGATTAAACTCTGTTCCAACGGCCTCGATTGGCTTTACACCAGCTTCTTCTAATGCTGTCATCATCTGCTTGTAAACCATATCCATTCCACTTACAAAAGGGTCGTCTTTCTGCTCTTGTGTAACTCCTGCAAAGCCTCTCTCAAAATTGTCAATAACTGGCAAAATCTTTTCAACAATACTTTTTGCACCGATTTCGTACATCTGCGTTTTTTCTTTCTCTGTACGTTTTCTGTAATTGTCAAATTCCGCCATCTGTCTTTTTAATTTATCTGTGAGTTCTTCTATCTGTTCGTCTTTTTTATCCTTCTTTTCTTTCTTCTTTCCAAAGAAGGACTTCTTCTCACCTTCTGTCTCTTTTGATTCTTCAGGCGCTACTTCTTCGCCTTCCTCTGTTTCTTGTGTTTCCTCTGTTTCTACCTCTTCCTGGGTAGTCTCCTCTTCCACTTCTTTCGTCCCCTCTTCCACCTGGGCTTCTAAATCCTTTTCCTGCTCTGCCAACGTTCATCCACCTTTCCGTTATGCTTTTATTTCTTATTTATCCTTTTTAAATATAGTATCTATCTGTGCCATCAGGGTTTTCATTGCATTTAAGGATTTCTCATAATCCATTCGTTTTGGACCAATAATTCCTATTGTTCCCTGCATACCCTCTTCTAATTCATAGGTTGCTGTGATTACACTACAGTCTTTCATGGCCTGCACCGGTGTCTCACTTCCAATGTACACCTGTATTCCTGTGCCGCTTTCGTCCGATAAGGTTTCCTGCACCAGCTCTGTCAACGGTTTCTTTTCCTCAAAGGTGTTGATTAACTCACTAGCCTTCTCACTGTCCGACAATTCCGGGTATTTAAAAATATTGGTTGCTCCGCTGGTATAGATTTCCAACTCATCTTCCATCTTGATGGCTTCCACTACTGCATCAATCACCTCACTGACAATGTCACTATGAATGCCTGCCTGCACCTTCATGTTTGAAATCATGGATAAATTGATTTCGTCTAAACTCAGACCATTTAAGTTTGTATTCAACAACATATTTAATTTCAATAATGTTTCATTATCCAATCTTTCCCGAAGGTCAATGATTTTGTTTTTTACAATGTTTCCTTCTACCACAACCACTGCCACAATCTGTTTTTCATCTACCATAGATAGCTGAATAAATTTTAGTTTGTTTCTGTGGTAAGTTGGTGCGGACACCATTGCCGCATAATTTGTGTTACTGGCCAAAACTTTTACAATCTGTTTTAGCACTAACTCCATCTTGTCCTGTCTGTCAATCATGAGTTCTTTGATTTCCATAACCTGACGTTCTTTGTCTTCCATAATTCTATCCACATAGAAACGATATCCTTTGTCCGAAGGAATTCTTCCTGCCGATGTATGGGGCTGAACGATATATCCCATATCCTCCAAATCAGACATTTCATTTCGAATGGTAGCAGAACTTAAATTAAGATCTGTATATTTGGAAATTGTTCTAGAACCTACCGGTTCCCCGGTTTCTAAATAGTTGCGAATGACCGCCTCTAATATCTTAGTTTTTCTTTCATCTAATTCCATCCATTCACTTCCTTTGTGGCAAAATCGTAATCTTTGTTTCTGTTAGCACTCGTTAATGTGGAGTGCTAACATCTATGTACATAACATAGCACTTGATACCATAAATGTCAACCCCATTCTTTATATTTTGCAAAATTTTTGTAACAGTTTTTCCTGGGGGATACGACCCCCACTTCCTATTTTTTTTAAATTCTTTAATTTCCACAAAGAAATGTGTTCCAGGGCGCCACACCCCAAAAATGCATTGGCTTCTATACTAGTCACAGTTTCTGGCAATAAAAAACTACCCTGGGTCAGGATAGTTTTTTTATGGTGTCTATATTTTTTTCAATTAATTTATTCTGCAGGTGAGCCGCCTGCTCCCTCTGTCTTTTGGCAATATAATTATCCACTGCCTTGTTGGCCACATACATTCTGCACCCATATTGAATCTGTCCATTGTTCATCTCCACCTTTCGAACCAGTCTTCCGGACAAATCAAATCGTAAATCTTCTTTTACAGCCTCAAAGGTAAGCCTTACATCCGCCCCTTCTTTGGTCAGATTCTCCTTAGGTGCAACAAAAGAAAATCCCGTTGCACTGATATCTTTTACTCCAACCTGCATTTTTCCTTCAAAGCCATCCACTGTTGCAATACCGGAGATACCCACATACAACCGATAGCTTCCTCTTCGATTAACTTCAAGTCCTATTTTACTGCAGGAAATCATGTGATATTTCTTTCCTTTATACAGAACTGTTTTCACCAAGCATCCACACCACTGAATAGGCTTTTCATTATCCCGTGTATATAAGATATTTATCATTACATCGGTTCGATTGAAATTAATAATCTGCCCATGATATGTAATGGGGGACACAAAAGCTGCCCCCTGTGCCGTGAACAGGACCGTCAAATCATATTCTAAACGACCACTTTTCGCCAATACTTCCATATGCAATGTACCATTTTGCTGTACTTCTCCCAATGTAATTATCCCCATATGTTTCTCCTTACCTGTTTCTTTTATCTCTATGATTTTGTCATCTTTTCCCCATTATATCATTGATTTCTACAATATTCCACAAAATTGTAACCGTTCAGCCAATTTGCTGAACAGTTACACAAAATTCTACAATATTTTAAAAACCTCTTGACTTTTAGAACAATTGGTGTATAATTTCCATTATAAGAACGAAGGAGTTTTGAAAGGCATTTGCCTGTCAAGGCTCTTTTTTGTTTTTATCATATATGTCTTATATAATATTGCGTTTTTCTATCCCCTTATAGTTTAGGACATATAGAAAGCCCGGAGTGCTTCCACCACTCCGGGCTTTCGCTTTATATTGGCGTCCCCCAAAAAACATAGCGTTACAAAAAGGCAGTGGTCATAGAACCACTGCCTTTCTCAAATTTCAAAATTTTAGTTTTTAGTTTTCACCCTGTAAGGCTTCAAATCCTTCCTCACCAGTTCTAACCTTGATAACATTTTCCACATCGTATACAAAAATCTTACCATCTCCAATATTACCTGTATAAAGAGCTGCCTTTGCTGCCTTTACAACAGATGCCACTGGAACCTTGCTGACAATAACCTCTACTTTTACCTTTGGAAGTAAGGTCATATCCATTTCAACACCACGGTAGTACTTTGTCTTACCCTTCTGAGCACCACATCCTAATACCTGAGTTACCGTAATACCAGTAACTCCTACTTCATTTAATGCTTCCTTCAAGTCCTCAAACTTATTCTGCTTACATACAATAGATACCTTGGAAAGCTTTACATCGGAAGCAACATTTTCCTTTTCTTCTCTTACCATAACTGGGACTGCATCATCCACTGGAACAGCATCTGCAGGAAGAACAGTAGCAGGGCTGCTGATTCTGTCTCCATAAGTTAAGAAACCTGCATATGCGGAATCCAAACCATGTTCTGTAGAATCCAAACCTAGGATTTCTTCTTCTTCTGTTACACGTAGACCAACTGTTTTCTTTATTAAAAGGAATACTGCCAACATGCTTACTACTGTCCATGCTGCTGTAGCAAACATACCAACCAACTGAATTCCAAGTAATTCAAATCCTCCACCATAGAACAGACCAAGTAATTTATCACCATTTGCATTTGCCAATGCGTAAGTTGGTGTTGTATCTGTAGCAAATAAACCAACTGCTATGGTACCCCAGATACCGTTCATCATGTGAACTGCAACAGCACCAACAGGGTCATCAATATGTAACTTATAATCTAATAACCAAACACCTACTACTACCAAAACACCTGCAACAGCACCAATCACTGCTGAACCGAAAGCATCTGCCACATCACAAGGAGCTGTGATTGCTACCAAACCTGCCAAGCTGGCATTCAAACACATAGACACATCCGGCTTACCAAATTTAATCCAGGTGAAAGCCATACACACAACCGTTGCCACTGCTGGAGCAATGGTTGTTGTTACGAAAATGGAACCTAACTGGGCAACGGAAGTTGCTGCTGCTCCATTAAATCCGTACCATCCTAACCAAAGAATGAATACACCTAAAGCACCTAAAGCTAGGTTATGTCCTGGGAAAGCACCCACCTTGATCGTTCCATTCTTTCTCTTTGTAAACTTACCAATTCTTGGTCCTAAGATTGTTGCACCAATTAAGGCTGCGATACCACCTACCATGTGAATACAGTTAGAACCTGCAAAATCGTGGAATCCCATCTGGGCTAACCATCCACCGCCCCAGGTCCAGTGCGCTTCAATTGGATAAACAATACCAGAGATAATTGCTGAATAGATACAGTAAGATGAGAACTTTGTTCTCTCTGCCATAGCACCAGAAACAATGGTTGCTGTAGTTGCGCAGAATACTAAGTTAAAAATAAATCCTGACCAGTCAAAAGTTGCATAGTCTGTAAAAATATCAAATCCAGGCTTTCCTATAATACCCATCACATCTTCGCCCAGGAACAATCCAAAACCGATGAGGATAAACATTACAGTACCAATACAAAAGTCCATCAGATTCTTCATAATAATATTACCAGTATTTTTCGCCCTGGTAAAACCAGCCTCCACCATTGCAAAACCAGCCTGCATCCAGAATACCAGCGCTGCTCCGATTAAGAACCAGACGCCATACACCTCACTGGTTATCGCATTCATAATTTCTTCTGTCATAAAACATTCCTCCTAATAGTTTAATATGTTTGTAAATAAGAAATAAAAAAAGACCTCCCACTACCTTCTTCTCTTCCACAAGTAGTCTGGACGCCTTTGCCCTTTTACATCTTATTTTATTTTTATTTTAGGCAGACAGCTGATTTTAGTCCATCGCTCCCAAGTCATTTCTGTCTCGCTTCCCAGTCCTTCTGTCTCGCTTCCAAGTCTTTCTGTCTCGCTTCCTAGTCCTTCTGTCTCGCTTCCTAGTCCTTCTGTCTCGCTTCCTAGTTGTACTGCCTGCCTAAAGACAAAAAAGGAGCTTCGACGAGCAAACTGCTCTTCGAAACTCCCTTGTTTCTGAAATCAATTATACCTTGATAATTTGATTTGTCAATACTATTTTTTTCGTTTTTTTACAAAATTTTATATTTTGTTTATAATTTACATCTTCATAGTTAATTTTATTTGTTTTTTTTGCATATCTACAGATAAAACTTTTACCTCTACAATATCACCAATAGAAAGCACTTCCATGGGATGTTTGATAAATCTGTCTGTAATCTGGGAAATGTGAACCAAGCCATCCTGATGCACTCCAATATCTACGAAAGCCCCAAAATCAATTACGTTTCTTACCGTTCCCTTTAAAATCATACCTTCCTTCAAATCCTTCATATCCAACACATCCGTACGAAGCACAGGCTTTGGCATTTCATCTCTTGGGTCCCTTCCAGGCTTCTCCAATTCCTTCACAATATCCCGTAAAGTAATCTCTCCCACATTTAATTCTTCCGACAATTTTTTATAATCCTTTACTTTCTTTGCTAGACCCGCTAAATTTCCTGCGGTCACGTCCTCTGGTGTGAATCCAAGCTTTGCCAATAATCCCTTTGCCGCCTCATAGCTTTCCGGATGCACGCTGGTGGCATCTAAAGGATTCTTACCGCCACTGATACGCATAAATCCGGCACACTGTTCAAATGCCTTAGGTCCCAGTTTTGCCACCTTTAGCAGCTCTTTTCTATCCTGAAACCTTCCGTTTTCTTCTCTATATGCCACAATGTTTTTGGCAACCACCTTAGATACCCCAGAGATGTATTCTAATAAAGATGCAGAAGCAGTATTTAAATCCACACCAACCTTGTTTACGCAGTCCTCCACCACTCCTGACAATGCTTCTCCTAATTTTTTCTGGTTCATATCATGCTGATACTGTCCTACACCAATAGATTTTGGATCAATCTTTACCAATTCTGCCAACGGATCCTGCAACCGTCTTGCAATGGATGTGGCACTTCTCTGTCCCACGTCAAAGTTTGGAAATTCTTCTGTTGCCAGCTTGCTTGCTGAATAAACTGATGCCCCTGCTTCATTTACGATAACATAGGATATTGGTTTGTTTATTTCCTTGATTAAATCTACAATCACCTGCTCCGATTCCCTGGATGCCGTTCCATTTCCTACAGAAATCAATGTAATATTGTATTTTTCAATCATCTGCTTTAAGATTTTCTTTGATTCTTCTACCTTATTCTGTGGCTCAGTTGGGTAGATAACCTTTGTGTCCAGTACCTTTCCCGTAGCATCCACTACAGCTAATTTACAACCTGTACGAAAAGCCGGGTCCCAGCCTAATACTACCTGTCCTACAATTGGAGGCTGCATCAAAAGCTGGGTTAAGTTCTTTCCAAATACCACTATGGCACTGTCCTCTGCCTTTTCTGTCAGTTCATTTCTGATTTCGCGTTCGATTGCAGGTCCAATCAATCTTTTATAACTGTCCGCCACCACTTCCTGTAAAATCGGTATAGTATAAGGGTTCTCATTTACAATGGTCTTTTTATTCAGGTAACGAAGAATATCCTCTTCCGGTGCCTGTATTTTTACGCCAAGAATCTTATCTGCCTCACCCCTGTTCATGGCAAGCACACGATATCCTGGTACCTTATTCACCTGCTGACTAAAATCATAGTATGTCTCATAGACAGACTTTTCTTCCGGTGCCTTAGCAGTAGATACCATCATACCATGTTTCATAGTAAGTTCACGGATATGGATTCTGTAATCCGCTTCTTCTGAAATGTTCTCAGCGATAATATCCATGGCTCCTGCGATGGCATCCTTTTCATTTGCCACTTCTTTTTCTTCTGAAATGTATTTTGCCGCTTCCTTTTCTATGGGCTCCTTTGCAGCCTGAAGTAAAATATAATTTGCCAGACCTTCCAATCCTTTTTCTTTTGCAATGGTAGCTCTGGTTCTACGTTTTGGACGATAGGGCAGATACAAATCATCTACTAAAGACTGGGTCTGTGCTGCCAAAATTCTTTCCCTTAATTCCTCTGTTAATTTTCCCTGTTCCTCTATGCTTGATAATACCTGTTGCTTTTTTTCCTCTAAATTTCGAAGATAAGTAAGCCTTTCATGAAGGGTTCTAAGCTGCTCATCATTTAAGCTTCCTGTTACTTCCTTACGATATCTTGAAATAAAAGGAATGGTGTTTCCTTCATCGATTAATTTTACAGCAGCCTCCACCTGCCATGTCTTGACGCCCAATTCCTGGGCTATGGTTTTCATAATATCCATATTAGTTTTCCTTCCTATCTCATTTTATTCTCATAACGGTAAATCCATTTTTACAATCCATTCGCTGATGGGATGGCCCGTAATGATAAATAGATTCTGGACCACCCAGTTGACTCCCAAAATTCCAATCATAAGATAGAGATATCTGTCCCGATATCTCATGCCTATCTTCCACTTGTGTCTTGACATGAATTGAAGGGAATTGGTCACCATGAAATATGCTGCCAGCAAGAATGAGTATAACACAACCGGATGATAAAAAAAAGAGCTTACCCATCTTCCTTCCATCAATGCCATGACAGCTCTAGTTCCACCACACCCTGGACAATACAACCCAGTAAGCTGATGAAGCATACAAGGGGGCACAATACTCTTTAAGGAAAAAGGGGTAAACAGACTGATGCCCCATACAAAAAATACTAAGATACTCATTCCAAGCCCCAGTATATATAATTTTTTTTCTGTTGTTCTCATATAAAAAGCTCCATACAAAAAGCTATAGGATTTCACCTATAGCTTTCATTTATTTCTCTGGTATTATAAGTTTGCATTCTGTTCCATCAATTGCTGGTAAAATTCCATAAAATCAGGTGACTGCATCATAACGATTACATACACAATATAACCTACAGAAATCACAACACCGATAATAGAACAAACCAAACCTGCCATAGCCAAACCTTCAAATTTATTATCTTTTGACTTATTCTTTGACAGAATAGCCAAAACCACTCCTACTACACCTGCCACTACGGATAAGTACACACAGCAACAGCTAACAATAGAAATAATACCAAGTACCAAAGAAGCAATTGCCAATCCATGTCCTGGATTTGGCTCATTTACATTTGGCTGTGGAGTGTAATTAAAAGAATTTCCCCCATTAAACTGATTGTCATTCACTTCCTGGCTCATGTTGTTTTCCGGCTCTTTTGACAAATTTACACTGTTGTCTAAAGCCTCATTGTTTTCATTAAAATTGTTATCCATGGTTTTTCCCCTTTTTCTATATTTTGGCAAACGCCCTATATAGGAGTCTATCACAAAATACTTTGATATTCAATATATTTTTAATCTTCCATACGAATACGATTTACAATACACTGGGTAGACTCTGCTACTTTTGCAAAATCAGCCTCACTCATCACTTCTGTAACAAATCCCACTTCACCCTGGATTCCCACATCCACTACAGTTACATTTCCAAACAATGCTTTCGCCTTAGCCAAATCTCCATTGATTCTTACAAAGAAACGTTTCTTGGATGTGCTGATATCAGAAAGAGCAAGCTTTTCACTGCTCCAGAAGGTAATGATATTCTGGTGTAAATGCTTTGCTGCATCCACGGCGTCTGCAACTACCGCACTGGCTGTTGGCAGCTTACCTGCTCCACTACCGTAGAACATAACATCTCCTAATACATTTCCGTGAGCAAAAATTGCATTAAATACATTGCTTACACTATATAATGGATGCATGGTGGAAACCATTCCAGGTGCAACCATAGCGTAGACCTTTCCATCCACCTTTTTGCTGGATGCCAGTAATTTAATAGAACGTCCCATAGCCTTTGCATACTTGATATCTTCTGCAGTAATCTTTGTGATTCCTTCTGTGTAGATATCTTCATAATCTACCTGCTGTCCAAATGCCAGAGAAGAAAGAATTGCTATTTTTCTGCAAGCATCATATCCTTCCACATCGGCTTCCGGATTACGCTCTGCATACCCTTTATCTTGCGCATCCTTTAATACAGTGTCAAAGTCAAGTCCTTCATCTGCCATCTTTGATAGAATATAGTTTGTTGTACCATTCAAAATACCTGTAATCTCATCTATCTCATCTGCAGTCAAAGAAGAATTTAATGGACGGATAATTGGAATACCGCCACCTACACTTGCTTCAAATAAGAAGTTAATGTTCTTCTCCTTTGCAATCTTTAAAAGTTCTGCACCATGCTTAGCTACTAATTCCTTATTAGAAGTACATACACTCTTTCCACTTTCTAACGCACGCTTTACGAAAGTATAAGCTGGCTCTACTCCACCCATAACTTCGATGACAATATCTATAGAATCATCATTTGCAATTACCTCATAGTCATGCACGATTTTTTCCTGAATAGGATCTCCTGGAAAATCTCTTAAATCCAATACATACTTTAAATTGATTTCATCTCCAGCTTTCTTATTGATACTTTCCTGATTGGTATTCAAGACTTCCACTACCCCTGAACCAACAGTACCATAACCTAATAATGCAACATTAATCATAATTTCTATCCTCTCTTACCTTTATTCGCGGGCTAATATTTTAATGGAATGTATGCCCTTTTGTTCTTCCATCTCCGCTATCATCTGAGACATATCATCGGTGGCAGGTAAAACCTCCACACTCAATGTCAATGTAGCAACACCATTTACGGGAATACTCTGATGAATGGTCAGAATGTTTGCGTGATACTGTGCTACTATCTTAAGTATATCCGACAACAGCCCCGGCTCATCATCAAGCTGAAGCACCATGGTTATTGTCCTTCCTTTTGCATTTTCATGAAAAGGAAAAATATCATCCTTATATTTATAAAATGAACTTCTACTGATACCTACCCTGTCCGTTGCTTCCTGTATGGTAATCGCCTTCTCTGATTCTAACAATCGCTTGGCCTCTACCACCTTAAGAAGTACCTCCGGAACCGCTTTTTGTCTCACGACAAAATACTTATTTACATCTGTCATCTTCTTCTCCTGAAATGTATGTATGGGAAATACATGTGTTTTTACTAGAAAGATATTAGCACAATTGGATGGGGATTGCAACCTTTTCTTGGAGAGAAAGCATTCTGGTGATATGTCAAGAAGAAAATAAAAAAGATTTTGATATGTTTTCTTAAAAAAGGGTGCACTTAATAAACACTC
>CACXGE010000120.1 GCA_902767135.1 uncultured Lachnospiraceae bacterium
GAGGGTGGGATTCGAACCCACGCGCCCTTGCGGACAAACGGTTTTCAAGACCGCCTCGTTATGACCACTTCGATACCTCTCCATGTCCTTGCGACTTGTATATAATATCATTGACCTTCCCAAATGTCAACACTTTTTTTCATTTTTTTTAAATTTTTTTCAATTTTGAGATGGAAGTTTTTGTAACAGTTCAGCCATAGGCTAAACTGTTACGCTATTTTTTCTTGATATCAAAGGGTTTTAACGCCTCATTTCTCTTTTTACGTCTCAAAAAGACCTGAGCGATATCCATATCTTCCGGAGTAGTTATCTTAATATTTTCATAACTTCCCATTACCAGTTGAATGGGTTTGTGAAATGCACATTCGTACACAAATGCATCATCCGTTATATGTATATCATCACGTTCCATTACAAGTTCGTGGGCTTTTTTAATTTCGTCATACCGAAAAATCTGTGGTGTCTGCACCTGCCACACATAGTCTCTGTCCGGAGTTTCCTTCACAATCCCTTTATCATCTGATAACTTAATGGTATCCTTCGCCTTGACAGCAATGACACAAGCCCCCATTGTATCCACTACTTCCAATCCGTCTGTAAGCATTCTCTGTTCCACAAATGGTCTGGCTCCGTCATGGATATAAACATAGTCACATTCTTCAATGGCATTCAATCCCTGGTAAACAGAATGATACCTTTCTTTTCCCCCTGCTACAATTTTTCTTACCTTAGAAAAATGATATTTCTCTACAATCTCATGCCGACAATACTCTATTTCCTCTTTCCCCGTCACCACAATAATGTCCTGAATAAAGCTTTCCTGAAACGTTTGTAAAGAATAATACAGTAACGGCTTTCCCTCTAACAACATAAACTGCTTGGGAACATCACTTTTCATTCTTTTACCTACCCCCGCCGCCAAGACGATGGCAGTACACTTTACACCCTTTATATAATCCATACTATCTCTCTCCTAACTTAAGATTTGGTACTGCATTTAGGTCCCAACCGTGTTCTACACCTTTTAAAGTCTCATAATATGCTGCCGCACCAATCATTGCAGCATTGTCGGTACAATAAATAGGAGACGGATGATAAAATTTTATTCCATTTTCCCTGCATGCCTGTTCCATTGCCTGACGCAGGCTGGAGTTGGAGGCCACTCCTCCTGCAATTGCAAGCTTATCATTCCCAAAATCTTTTACCGCCTTCATGGCATGTTCAACCAATACATCAATCACTGCCTTTTGAAAAGATGCCGCAATATCTGCCCTATTAATTTCAATTCCTTTCATCTGACAGCCATTGATATAATTTAACACTGCAGATTTCAATCCACTAAAACTAAAGTCATAGGCATTATCCGCCACCTTTGCTTTTGGAAATTTAATCGCCTGGGGATCCCCCTCTTTTGACAACTTGTCCACCTTTGGTCCTCCAGGATATCCCAAACCGATGGCACGAGCCACTTTATCAAAAGCTTCCCCCGCTGCATCATCCCTTGTTCTACCCAAAATTTCGTATACCCCATAGTCTGCCACCCTAACCAAATGGGTATGGCCTCCTGAAACCACCAGGCAGATAAACGGAGGTTCTAACTCCTTATTTTCTATATAGTTTGCGGAAATATGACCCTCAATATGATGCACTCCAATCAGCGGTTTTTCTGCTGCAAATGCGATGGCTTTTGCTTCTGCCACACCTACCAAAAGAGCACCTACCAGTCCAGGACCATAGGTTACTGCAATGGCATCCATATCCTGCAATGTCATGTTTGCTTCTTTTAATGCCTCTTCCACCACCTGATTTATTTTTTCAATATGTTTCCGAGAGGCAATTTCCGGTACTACCCCTCCATATAAGGTATGCAGCTCAATCTGGGAAGAAATCACATTGGATAAAACTTCCCTTCCGTTTCGTACTACCGCTGCTGCCGTTTCATCGCACGAGCTTTCTATTGCCAAGATTACTTTATTTTTTTCCATGTTTTTTTCTCCTGAATCATATTATTGTGACATTTGTGCCCCTAGGCTAACCGCCCTATTTTACTCTGGTTTATTTTCTTCTATGTCCCATCCATAAATCTTCCATCTATCCTGATTCTCCTTTTTCACCTTCCTCATAAGAAAGATTTGTGTTGTTTTTGTATGTATCCCATTGGTATTAAGCACATAACAGGAACGAATACTCGCCCAGTTTTCACCATCAAGTGTATTATATTCCACTTCATCTACAGAGTCTGTTTTCCAACTGAAAATTCTCCGTTTTTCTTTATGAAAGTTTGCTATTTCCTCTTTTAAATCTTTAAATTGTGTATCTTCCGGATTCTCAATTAACAATTCATCGTCAAACAATTCCCGGGACTTTAACATTAACTTTTTCAGTGTATCATCATCTAAATCCTCATTATAATAGCATTCCTGAATCTCATTATAATATCTCATCACCTCTCTTGGAGTTGCCGGATAATTCTTCTCCAGATTACAGGAAAGCAAATCCTGAACCGTGGTAGTTTCTACCCCCTGGCTTTGAGCATCCTTTTGACTGCGTGAAGACAAGTAAAAATAATACCCCACAATCAATCCAAGCAAAACGATCCCCACCACAATATTCTTTATCATTTTTCTGCTCATACTTTTTCTCCTTTAATCAAATTTCAATTCCACCGACTTCCTGTCTTTTCCAGGAACTGCATTAGGAAAAATATTTCTGACTTCCTGCATATAGTCTTCCGGTTTGTTTAACGAAGGACTGTAATGGGTCAGCCATAGTTCTTTTACATTTGCCGCTTTTGCAAGATTTGCCGCTTCATAAAATGTCATATGTTTATTTTCTTTGGCTTTTGACAGTTTGTCCTTTTCCCCATACATCCCCTCACAGATAAATAAATCTGCTTCTCTGGCATTTTCCACAATGGAAGGAACCGGTCTGGTATCAGTACAGTAAGTAAGCTTAATACCCTTACGGGGTGGTCCCAGAACCATATCCGGAGTATATGTATTTCCTTCTTCTGTGGTAATAATCTCCCCCTTTTGTAGCTTTCCCCAAAATGGTTTGGGAATATTATGCTGGGTGGCACGATTCACATCAAACATTCCTGCCCTGTCAATTTCCATGGTATATCCATAACAGGTTACATTATGATTCACTTTAAATGCTTTGATGCGGTATCCTTCAAATTCAAAGGTTTCTTCCGGTTTTGTTATTTCCATAAATTTTATCTCAAATGGCAATTCCGGTGCAATCACTCGCAGAGCATTCACTACCCGTTCTAACCCTTTTGGTCCAATCAAGGTTAATGGCTCATGTCTTTCGGCATTCCCCATGGTAAGCAACAATCCTGGCAAGCCACTGATATGATCCCCATGATAGTGGGTAAAACATATGACATCAATGGGTTTAAAACTCCACCCCTTCTGCCTGATGGCTATCTGGGTACCTTCGCCACAGTCAATTAACACACTCGAGCCATTATAACGCATCATTAAAGCTGTTAGCCATCGATATGGCAGAGGCATCATTCCTCCACAGCCAAGCAAGCACACATCTAACATATATCCGTCCCCTTTTCAAAAAAATAATCATCTAGACCTCAATTCTTTTAGTCTAAATGATTATATTATAACATATATCCTTCCCCCACGCAAAGTTTATAAAAGCTCAAGACTCACTTTTCTGTCTATGGGAATTTTAAAAGTTGCAACAATGTTATCATAACATTCTTCACACAATTCAAAACTGTCTTCCAAACCGTCACGTTTTGAAAAATATCCCCAGCAAATTCTTCCATAAAAGATGCCTTCTTTTATAATTTCTTTTTCCACCAGAATTTCTTTTCCACAACAATTGCAAACCACATGGGTCATTTTTTTTCTTTGATATTTAATCATACGTTTCTCCTGTCCTTTACTATGCATTTACAGCTTCATTATAACTTATTCCCTGGAGAAAACAAAGTGGAAAAGATTGGTGTTACCTTCTACCTTGTAACAGTTCAGCCATAGGCTAAACTGTTACTCTACCTTTTCCACATTACTATGCCATCTTCTCTTGGCTTTTCATAAAAGTTTTTTCGGATACCGGCCTCCACAAACCCAAAGCACTTATATAATGCAATCGCTGGCTCATTGCTTTTTCTAACCTCCAAAAACCACTGGTCAATGCCTCTTTTTACGCTTTCAAACAGCATAAATTCCATCAATCTCGTGGCAATCCCCCTTCTCCTTGCTTTGCTATCCACCGCCACATTTACAATCTCCCCCTCATTAAATGCCTGATACAACCCACAGTAGCCTAAAATCTCCTCATCTTCCTCTGCCACAATATACAGAGCATAATCCTTTTGCAATGTTTCCATAAATGCATTTTCAGACCATGGTATGGAAAAATTTTCTTTTTCTATCCTGGCTACTTGAATCACGTCCTCCTTTTTCATATAACGCGTCTGTATCATAAACTTTTTCCCTTTTCTTTCTCCATACGTTCCCTTTCTGCCTGGGAGAGTCTCAAATATACCGGTTCATGCTCCATTGCCGTCTGGATTCTCCCTTCTTTTGCATATACCTGTGCCAGAGAAGCTACCGCTCCCGCCTTTTGACGATTCATATGAGCCGGTGCAAATTGATATTCAGCCTTTGTCATTTCCATTAACTTTTCTCTATATACAGGCACACCGTCTCCTAAATAGACCACTTCCTTTTGCTCTACTTCCGCCAGGTGATTTACCTGCTCAATCATTTCTTCTACACCGATAGCGCACTGGGCAACTTTCACCTTCATCTCTCCTTTTTCAAAGGTGTAGATTCCCGTATAAACCTGATTTCTCCTTGCATCCATCAACGGACAAACCAGCTTATCGGTGCCATAAAAATTGTAAGCAAGGGCATCTACTGTAGGCACAGACACAATGTCCTTCCCCAGGGCTAACCCTAATCCTTTTGCCGTAGCAGAGCCAATGCGCAGTCCAGTAAATGAACCCGGACCACCTGCCACTGCAATATAATCTATGGTATCTAAATCCAACTCCACTTCTTTTCTGATCTGTTCCAACATTGGCAGCAAAGTCTGGGAATGTGTCTTCTTATGATTTATAGTATATTCCCCTATCAATATTTCATCCTCTAAAACAGCAACCGATGCTACCAACCCTGAACTATCTAATGCTAAAATCTTCATATTTCCTATGCAGTATCTCCTTTCCTAATCTGTTACCTCTTCCACTGTAATCTTGCGATAATCATATCCTCTTTCCAAGTCCTTCTCAATGGTTATTTTTACATATCCAGATGGGAGAATTTCCTGTATCAACTCTGCCCATTCAATAAGGCAGACTCCATGACCATAAAAATAATCTTCATAACCGATTTCTTCCATTTCTTCCACATCTGCAATGCGATACACATCAAAATGGTAAAATGGCATCCTGCCATCTTCGTATTCCTGGACTATGGTAAAGGTAGGACTGTTCACCGTATCTTTTATCCCCAGCCCCATAGCAAACCCTTGGGTAAACACAGTTTTTCCCACGCCTAAATCTCCATTCAGTGTATAAACCTTTCCTGCTACCGCCTTTTGCCCCATAGTATTTCCCAACATTCTTGTTTCTTCTTCACTGTTTGTCTCATATATTTTGATACTCATACGGTACTTACTCCATTACTTTTTTCTTTATAATCTTTCCTATCCTTACTGTTTTATTTTAACTTTCTGTGGTGGAAGATGTGTAGAAATCATTTTCACCACCGCCTCATAATTTTCCTTCATGGCATTCTTAGGTAATATTGTTGCCTTATTCTTTCCTGTGTATAGTACAATGCTTTTTGAAGTAGAGACAACCTTCATCATATCTTCCCATGTGGCCTCTGTGGTCATATCATTCTGTGAGGATGTCAAGCCCTGTTCTGTGATTGTATAAGTAATTGGCTTAGAAAAAACCTCCGACATCATCTGTCTCTTGGCACTTAGCTTCAAAGAAAAGGGGGTATAAACCACCATTCCAACTCCAAAAATCAGATAAAGCGCTGCCTTTCCCGTATCTGTGGTCAATGCCGTTGCTCCCATTACGGCTAACAATATGCCAAAGACGTTTCCAATAAGCACTACCACGTTACTGTATGAATGAAACAGTAAAAAATTATACATCGTCTTCTCATCCATCTGCACATCAAATTTTATTTCCATATCCTCTGCTCCTTACTTTTTATTTCACACAAAATCCCTGCAATAGAATCCTATGTTTTCATCAACTATATAACATGATAACTTTACTGCGTTTTATTGTCAATAAAGTGAAAATAAATTTAAATGACACCATGTAAAAAAAGTTACTGTGCACACAAAGTGTGCACAGTAACAAAAAAATAGTATTGTACTGATTTTTTTCAGAAATTTTCAAAACTATCTGAATTTTTTCGCAATCTTCTGTAAAATAAATTTTTCTTTTCTCTTTTGTTAATTGTTAGGTTTCACAAAACACCTGTTTGCTTTTTTTATTATGTAAACAGACATTTTTCACACAAAAAGTTGTGGATAATGTGGATAACTCCGTGTATAACTTTTATTTCGCTATTTTTCGACATGAAATTTCTGTGGATAACTTTATACACCTTTCTACCAGATTATGTGAATTATTATTTTTCCTCTGTTTTTTTGTGCATTATTTTAAATTCTAATTTAACATATATATTTTTGTTCTTTTAAATAATTAGAATATTTCTATCATTTTCTGACTTTTTTCTAAATTTACATCTTTTATGAAACAACAGACACCTACCCCTTAGGATACGTGTCTGCCTTTCTTTCCTATATGAAATTGTATGAAATTGTTATAACTAACGTAATTTTTCTGAACCGATACGAATTAATCTAAATAACTTACTGACTTACAGGGAGTACGGTAATTGTAAGACGATATCTTAATTCCCGTTTTCTCTGTACTTGCATGAACCACTTGTCCATTTCCAATATAGAGAGCTACATGATTTATTTCTCCTCCGTTAGAATAGAACAACAAATCTCCCGGCTGAACTGCACTTACGGGAATTTCCCTTCCTGCTGCCGCCTGAGAACGGGAATCTCTAGGAATGGAAACACCACAATCCCGAAAGACGGACTGAGTAAATCCGGAACAATCCGCTCCATTTGTTAAACTTGTACCACCTGCTACATAAGGGTTTCCCACAAACTGTAAACCATAATTTACAATTGCTGCCCTTGAGCCTGACGCTGGTGCACTCGCTGCTGGTGCACTCGCTGCTGGTGCAGTTGTCTCTGTCTGTGCCTTCTCTGTTGCTGTACTCTCCTTTGCTTCTGCCTTAGTTGCTTCTGCCTTAGTTGCTTCTTTGCTCTTTTCTTTCTTGGCTGCTGCCGCTTCATCTGCCGCTCTTGCTGCCGCCTCTGCCTCCTTGCGAAGTCTCTCTTCTTCTTCCAAACGAGCCTTCTCCTCTTCTATGGACTCAGCCTCTACAAATTCCGTCTCCAAATTCACATATTCCGAAGACACATATCCTTCAATATCCGTATCCACTGCAATCTTTACCCAGCCATCCAGTTCTTCTACCACATCATAACTTTCACCTTCCGGAATCAAAGTCTGCACACTTGCCTCCAGACCTGCTTCATTACGAACCTTCAATGTCTGGGTGTTTACAGTTGCCATTCTATGTCCTACCTGTTTTGCCAGTTCGGCAGCTTCTTCACCACTTACCACAAACTCACTTTTTACATAACCATCTACGGTACCCGACTTAATCTTATACCAGTCACCCTCCGTAGAGATAATGGTGGCTGCCGAATTGTTATACAATTTTCCCAGGATTTCTCCTTCTTCACTTGGCTCACTGCGAAGATTTACGTAGTTGCTTACCTGGGCAATTGCAATATTGTCATACTCACTTTTTACTTCCGGCACCTCATTTTTCTGTGTCATTGCCTCTTCTGTTTTATTTTCACTTTCCGTTGTTTTCCCACTATCAACATTCTGGTCTTTTGGCAACGTGGTATTTTCCATCACCACCGCAATTCCTGCACCTGGCATATCAGAGATTATACTTGCCTTGCTTTCAAACGAGTATCCTCCTGCTAAAATAATTCCCACCAACGTTGCCACTACAACCTTCATTCCTTTGTTCTGCATATCTTCCTCCATTGTATATACAAAAAATCTTCATTTCCATACAACTACACAGAATTGTAACAAATCAATAACTTTTTGTCAAGCTTTGCGCTTTTTTGCAAAAAATTGTTAATTATTAGTGATTAAGTACCGGATTTTTTTCTTGATATTTATTATGGAAATCCTTAAAATATAAATATACAGATACCTAAATCCTACAATACTTACCCGTTCCACATTGCCCGATTTTTGTTCAATGCACATTTTTGCACGGTCAGCGCAGTAAATGCGCAGACCGGTCTGAACGGTTACCGCTTTTCTTAAAGGCTGTGTGTGAATGAAAAAAATATGAATACATAAACAAAAAGGAGAGTATATTCTTATGTGTCAACCCAATGCACCATCGATACAACGAAAGATTGCTTTTATCACAGGAGCATCCCGGGGAATTGGAAGGGGAATCGCCCTGGAGTTTGCCAAAGCAGGGTATGATTTAATTCTTAATTGCCATAAAAGCAAGAACTTATTGGAAGATTTTATTACAAACCTAAGAAAAACCTACCATATACAATGTTATTCTATGATTGGTGATATCAGCAATCCTGTCAAAGTTAAAGAAATGTGTTCCATGGCATTTGCCGAGTTTGGTACGCCGGACATATTGATAAACAATACCGGCATTGCATACTTCGGTCTCCTTCATGAGATGGTCACAGAAGACTGGCAACAAACATTAAACACCAATCTCTCCTCTGCTTTCTACTGTTCCAGGGAGGTAATTCCTTCCATGTTAAAGAAACACAGAGGCAGAATAATTAACATCTCTTCTGTCTGGGGAAACAGTGGTGCCTCCTACGAGGTTGCCTATTCTGCCAGCAAAGGGGGGGTAAACACCTTTACCAAAGCTTTGGCAAAAGAATTAGCTCCCAGTAACATCCAGGTAAACGCCATTTCCTGTGGTGTGATTGACACCGAAATGAATGAACAGTTATCGCCGGATGAGCGCCAGGCACTGGTGGAGGAAATTCCTGCCTGCCGCTTTGGTACTCCAAAGGAAGTAGGTGAACTGGCCTTACTACTGGCCTCTGCACCAGACTATCTGACAGGACAGATTATCACAATGGATGGTGGGCTTTTATAAAAATTTAAAGGGGGGATACCTTATGGCAACATTGCAGCATATATGGATGGTATTGGAAGCTAACCAGCAGATACATTTTTTGATAATATCCATCCCTCGTCTATTCTTTACTGCGTTACTTTGTGGTATCATTGGCTACGAACGAGAACACGTAAACCGGCCTGCCGGAATCCGGACCCATGTACTTGTAGGTATCAGTTCCGCGGTCATTATGCTGACCTCTGAATTTATGCTTACCTATTACGCAGATACCTTTTCTGTAGACCCCAGCCGAATGGGGGCTCAGATTATCAGCGGAATCGGCTTTCTAGGTGCAGGTACCATTATCAAAGATGGATTAAATGTTCGGGGCTTGACTACCGCTGCCACCCTGTGGGCAGTTGCCTGCATCGGCATTGCTACTGGCAGTGGATTCTACAGTGGTGCCATTCTTGCCACCGCCGTCATCTATTTTACCTTGCAGGTACTGAAACGTTATGTAGAAAAGCGTTCCTACTATAAAGTAATTATTGTTACAGTAGTAAATATAGACAATGCCTTGGATACTATCGTTTCCGAATTAGAGCAGTCCCATATATATATTAACAGTACTGAAATTTTTAGTTTTCATGATAAAAAAATAAAAGAAATATGTTTTCACGTATCTATTTCTTCCAAAAAGGCCATGTTAAATATTGCACTGGAAAATATTCGAAAAATAGATGCTGTCACAAGTGTGAACATAGAATAGGAGGGCTGAATATGAAGATTCGTTTTTTTAATGGAAAAATCCTGTGCATGGAACCCCAAATGGATATTATCCAGGGAGAGCTTCATACCACTGATGATACTATCAGTTACTGTGGACCTTCCATCAAGAAAATAAACCATGAAACTTTTGACCGTGAAATCGATTTGCGCGGCAATCTGGTTATGCCTGGTTTTAAAAATGCACACACACATTCTGCCATGACATTTCTCCGTTCCTATGCAGATGATATGCCCTTAAATGACTGGCTTCATAAACAGGTCTTTCCCATGGAGGCCAAGCTTACTGCCGAGGATATCTACACCCTTAGCAAATTAGGAATTGCAGAATACCTTACCAGCGGTATCACAGCCAATTTTGATATGTATGTAGATTCAGAGCCTATTGCAAGGGCAGCCATGGATACCGGTTTTCGAACGGTCATTGTATCCGGGTTGAATAACTTTGTAGACTCTGTGGAGAATGTAGCCAAAAATTATGAGACACTGAATCACTTCCATCCCCTTATCAGCTACCAACTGGGATTTCACGCTGAATATACTACAAAAGAAGAAATTCTAAAAGGGGTCAGCGAACTAAGTCATCAATATAAGGCTCCTGTCTACACACATATCTCAGAAACCAGACAGGAAGTTACCGATTGCCTGAACCGAACCGGAAAAACCCCGGTAGCCTACTTAGACTCTCTAGGATTATTTGATTATGGTGGAGGTGGATATCATTGTGTTCACTTTACATACCAAGACAAAGATATATTTAAAGAAAAAAATATGTCCGTTATTACCAACCCTGCTTCCAATCTAAAACTGGCAAGTGGTATTGCACCATTATGTGATTATCTAAGAGCTGGACTAAACATAGCGATCGGCACCGATGGACCTGCCAGCAATAACTGCTTAGATATGTTTCGTGAAATGTTTCTGGTCACTGGTCTTTCCAAGGTAAAAGAAGAAGATGCGGCCTCCTTTGATGCCACCAATGTACTAAAAGCAGCAACGATAGGTGGCGCAAAAGCCATGGGACTACCTCTTTGCGAAAGTTTAGCTGTGGGACAAAAGGCAGATTTATTTGTACTCAACCTTCGCAAACCAAATATGCAGCCGGAGAATAATATTGTGAAAAATATTGTGTACAGCGGCAGCAAGGACAATGTACTACTTACCATGGTAAACGGCAAAATCCTATACGAAAACGGTGAATTCTTTATCGGGGAAGATATAGGGGAACTTTATTATAAGTGTAATCACATTATCAAATGTATGACATCATAACATAAAATAAAATGGAAGAACTGCAAGTTTCTGCTCCAAATGAAATAAACAGCGGATCCCCTGCCTTTGCGCATAGAATCCGCTGTTTATTTTATTCTACATCCTATCGTAAAACTTCATTTGTTCTTTTATATTTTATTCCTCTTGACTATTTATCTTGCCCAGGCAAACTAAACTTCCTACAATACAGACTACCACAGAAATATCCATGCATAACACTGTCCTCTCCCCCAGCATAGCTGCCAAATAAATAATCTCATACAGTCCCAAAATTATTCTTGTCCTTTTTCGATATACATCCCTTTCTTCTTTATCCAGCTTTTTATTTTTACTATCTATAGGAGCATATAAAAATATTACCACAGAAAGTATTATGTTCATCCCACACATGATACCTTGCTTATCCCTTGTGTACTCACATAACAGGTAAGCCAGCAAAATAATCAGTATTGAGAGCAAAAAACATTCTTTTCTCGTATCTGCGTGATATCCTCCTGCGTTCTTTCTCAACATAAAACACGCAAGCCAAATAACAAAAGCATGAATAAATGAGACAAAAAAATGCCCAATGGCAAGGAAAATCAGCAATCCACAGACAGTGGCTATCAGATTCTCCAATCCATAAACAACAACATCCACATCGTCATCATTTATGATTCCTTCTTTTAAAAATCTTTGAGTAATTTTCTCAACTACTTTCAAAATCTACGTAGCTTCTTCACCTGTTCAGGTTCCTTTTCCTGATAGGTTAACAATGGACAAGCTGTGTTAGCCTCAAGTGATGCTGTTTTTTTTGCCAATAAAACAAATGCCTTTTTTAACACCTGTGATTTATTTTCTTTTCCCATATCCACCATCCTCCTTTCCTCTTGTTATCATACACTATTCTGACCTGTTATAACCATAATATGTCAAAAAAAGTACCTATGGATGACAAAACTCGACCTTTTTAGCCGTAACAAATCATCCATAGCTACTTTTTTAACTATACAATACAGATCTCAACATTTACTGCTGAAATCGAAAGAATATGTAATTTTTTCATAAATCGGACCATTTTGCATGTGTCGCATTGCCCGATTTCCGTATCTGTTCATTGGTTCTGAGCAGATATACTTTTTTTATATATACATTACGATTTTTACCTGGAATATACCATTTTTTGTGTTGACATCCATAACCCCCTGGTATTTTTCCACGGTTTTTTGCACGCTTTGGAGCCCAATCCCATGGTTTTTTCCTTCTTTTTTGGTTGTTTTTTTCACACCATGCTCATATTGGTAGGAGCCCACATAACTATTTGATACCAGGATTTTCAAAACCCCCTGTCTATATATTACCTTGATATCCAATAATTGCTCCTTCGTCTGTTCTGCTGACTCAATCGCATTTTCCAAAAGATTCCCCAGTATAATATTGATATCCATAGAGTGCTGCAATCCCTCTGGTATCTTAATGTTTTTATGAACTACTTTTAAACTTGTCTCCGCCTTTTCCAATAAATAATTTAACATACTATCTATTTCCTGATTCCCAGAAATAGACCTGTTTGCCCCATACTCAGTTACCTCCTCCATATTATCCAAATATCCTACGATTTCCTCATATTTTTTGTTGTTAGCCAAAATCCTGAGTTCACAGACATGATGACGTAAATCATGTCTTATTTGGTTGATTCTTTCCTCTGTTTCTTTCAGCATTGCACTTTGTTTTTGATATGCTTCTACTTCTTTTTTCAGGAGAATTCCCTCGTATCTTTCCTTGTAAAATTCAGAAATAATACCATATATGTAAAATGTCCATACGTTGATAAACAACAAGACCAAACAGATAAAGACTATTTTAATCGGAAAACTTACCGTTTCACTTACCAGCAATACAACAATTCCTACACTCCCTACAGGGATTAAAATAAGTGGTATATGTATCGTCTCGCTTTTTTCTTTTCCCTTTAATACTCTTCCAACCCCGAAATAACATATCCAGAAAAGAAAATCTGTTAGAACTGCAAAAATTTCGTTCATATCACTTCCCGCTTTATAATCCACAAACAACAGCACTGACACACAGTCACATAAACCATTTACGATGTAAATAGAGCTGGAAACAAAGATATTTTTTTTCATGGATTTACCGTATAAAAATGTAAGCACAAGCACTCCCGAAAAACTTGTGATAAAATTAAGTACTGGCTGATGAAACAGCAAATATGGTATTATGGTATATAAAAAGTATAGTACATAACACAACAGTTCCTTCTTTTTCTCTACTATTTTGGTATCATAGAATAATCCCATAAACTGCCGGATAATGTAAATTCGAAAAATATTAGCCATAATGCATAGTATAAAATTAAACATCCCACTCTTCCTCCAGCATATTTTCTCTGATATATTTTCTTTTGGCTTTCGCTATTGGCAGAACAGTTCCATCAAACAACTCTACCTTCTCATAGCAATACCTTTGTATCCATCTTCGATTGATTAGATAGGACTTGTGAATCTGCAAAAAATCCTCCGAAAGACTTTCCTTAATATCTTCCAGTTTACCATAAAATTTATCCTCTCCATTTTGGGATACCATTCTGATGATTCGTCCTTCACTGGTAAAGTACACAATCTGACTACAGGGGACATAATACAATTCATTGCCCTTATGATAGGAAAAGTTTCTCTTTGTTTTTCCCAATATAGTTATGGCAAGATCCATTGCTTCTACAATCTGCCCTTGGTTAATGGGTTTTATAATAAAGTCCATCGGTTGATTTTGAAACAAACTTTGAGCGTAAAACTGGTTTGCAGATATATAAATAATCTGCATTTCCCTGTTATCTAAATAATTTCGGATATACCTGCCCACCTCTACTCCATTCATTTCCATTAAAACAATGTCTAGAAATAAGATATCAAGATGTGCTCCCTGTTTTAAATTATTGCACAGTTCTTCTCCAGAATTCCAAACAAAACATTCTAATGCCAAACTCCTTTTTTTTCCATATTCTATAATATATTGCTCCATTTGACAGCAAATTTCTTTTCCATCATCGCATATTCCAATAGAAATTTTTCTCATTCTTCTTTTATCCTCTGTTACTTGTCTGGTTTTTGTAAAATGTAAATTTTCTCACAGTGTCAGTAGTAAATACGAAAACCTGTATTGAAACATTACACATCCCACATTTTATCAGAGAAACTTTCAAATTTCAAGAATACCTCCCATGCAAAAATATTGCAAATATAATAACCAAAACAGGTCCGCGCAGTGTAACAGCTCAAGCAGCTCTGCGCAGACCATACCAAAATGTACATTTCCCTATTTTTATTTTATAGCTTCTGTAGTAATAATAAATTTACAGGTTCCACTTTTTCCTTCTTCAATTCCACTAAAGGTATTATAAGATTTAGATGCCTCCTTGATTGCCGTAAAGCGACTCTTTATCGGAAGAACCTCATCATCGTACACATCTGCAATCTTCTGAATTCCCTTTTCATCAAATTCGTTCATACCATCATCCAAGGTGATAATACCATCCAGTAGGGTAACAACCCCATTGTCTAACTTTCCAGCTCCTTCCTTTAAATCTCCTGCCCCTTTATCCACTTTACCTGTACCATCGTATAAGGCTATTGCACCGTTGTTTAACTCCTGGCTTCCCTCTTTTAAAGTTGTTGCCCCATCATTTAATCTCTCTGCTCCTTCCTTTAAATCTCCTGCTCCTTCATCCAGAGATTTCACACCCTTCTTTAAATCTCCTGCTCCTTCATCCAACTGTTTTGCTCCGTTCTTTAAGGCAGTTGCCCCAGTATCCAAAGTTTTTGCTCCTGTCTTCAACTTACCTGCTCCCGTATCTAATTCTTTTGTTCCCTTCTTCAATGAAATTGCACCGTCTGCCAGCGTAATCGTTCCATCTTTTAACGTTCCTGCTCCCGCATCCACAGAGATGATTCCATCTTTTAACGTTCCTACTCCCGTATCTAATGTTGCCACACCATCTCCCAGATTTGCTGCTCCCGCAGCCAGCTTGCCTGCCCCCGCATTTAAACTTCCTGCTCCCGCATCTACCTGAGCGATTCCTGCGGATAATTCCCCTGCACCTGTTTCCAAAGCCGGAACCTTCTGCGCCATGTCACCTAATCCCGCCTGCAATGACTTTGTTCCTGCATACAGCTTCTGGATTCCATCATTCAATGCCAAGGCTCCTGCAGATAACTGATTGACAGATGCCTGTAGGGTTGTCACATCCAACTGTTCGAAACCTGCCACTGCCAACTGCTGTTCTAATTGAGCGATTGTATTTAAGGTTCCTTCTGCCTGACCTAATCCTTGGTAGGCCTCTTTATAGGAAGGTAATGCCTGTTCTGCAGTCATCTGGCCAGTGGAAATTCCCTGATCTAGCGCTGTAATTGCAGCATTGGCTGTAGCAACACTCTCCTGAGCCTGGGCCTTTGCTGCTGCCAGTCCATTCTGTAATTCTGTTACCTTAGCACTTATCCCTGACAATCCTGCCACTGCTGTATTTAACTGTGTAGCTCCTGTTGCCAACTGACTTGCCCCGGCAGCAACTCCTGGCTGTTCTGCTGTTCCTTCGTATCCTGCCACCAACTGGTCAGAACCATCTTTTGCCGTTGCCACACCTGCATTTAATGCTTTGGTTCCTTCATATAAAGTATTGGCTCCAGTCACAAGCTTTGAGGTTCCTTCTTTTAAGGAAGCAGTTCCCTGGGATACTTCTGCACTGCCACTAACCAACTCTTCTGCGCCACTTCTTAATGCCAAAGTCCCATCCTTTAAAGAAGTAGCACCACTCTTTAACTGTGCTGTTCCATCCTTTAATGTTCCAGCTCCATCCTTTAACGCCACTGCTCCATCCTTTAACGCACCTGCTCCGGCATCTACCTTCTTTGTTCCATCCTTCAAATCCTTTGCACCTGCAAGTAAAGAAGAGGTTCCATCCTTTAGAGTTATGGTTCCACTCTTTAAATCCGAAGTTCCATTCTTTAAATCTCCTGCTCCCGTAAGTAACTTTGAGGTTCCATCCTTTAAATCTCCTGCTCCGGTAAATAGCTTTGATGTTCCATCTTGCAAATCACTTGCTCCGGTAAGCAGCTTCCCAGTTCCATTCTTTAAGTCTCCTGCACCGGTAAGCAACTTCCCAGTTCCATCCTTTAAGCTAACGCTCCCCTCTGCAAGCTTTGTGGTTCCGTCCTTTAAATCCTCAGAACCATCCTTTAGCTTTCCGGTTCCCTCTACCAACTGGCTGGCCGCATCCGTAAGTTCATTCAAGGAATCCTCTAAATCCTCTAAAGAATCCACATCATCCAAGTCAACTGCCGAGATCAAATCAGGGGTTAGAACTGTGGCTGTGGTATCCAGTTGAAAATCTGTGACATCTGCTGTAACTTCTATATAATCTGGAATTTTAACCTCTGTATCACTTGGCAAGTCCAGACTTTCTGCAAGACCTGACATTGCCATTCCCACAACAATCAGGTTGTTTCCATCGGAAATCACTTTTCCGTTTGACACTTCCACGTTTTTAAAGTTATCTGATGAAAGCATCATTCCAGTTACACTTACGAAAGGAGTATAGATCGTGGTTTCCTCCCCATCTACTTTTTGAATCTGTGCAGAATGATTGGTATAATCAAAGCGCATGACCACCCGACCACTTTTTCCTGCCATATCCTTTGCCGGAACTTCTTTTCCATCCACAGTATAAGTAATTTTCATGGTTACCGGAAGTTCCTCATCTGTTGTTCCCTGGTAATATATATCTGCTCCATCTGCATTCCAGGTAAGATTTCCATTGCCACCTTCTACAAATTCTTCATAACCCTTTACATTTTCAATATCTTTTAAGTTGCTGATATCCGTCAAGGTAGAAGCTCCATCTTTGTTCTTTAACCAGTCACTTACAATAATTTCCTTTGCTTTCCCCTCAGCATTTGCAGTAACATATACGGTTTCTTCCTTATCTGCATTTTCTGATTTGGTTTCTGCAACTGCCTTTACCTTTTCTACCACTTTGTTGTTCTCTGTTTCTTCCATTTTCTCTGCAGTATCTGAATTCGAGAAATTTGTATCTTCTTTTTTGTCATCACTTTCGGTTGCTTTTAATGTTACGGTTCCAGTAGAACCCGATACTGTTGCTAAGGAAAGGGCTGTTAATGCTATGGTTGATTTCAATAATTTGTTTTTCATGATATTACCTCCTGTTTTCTTTTCTCATCTATTTTATTATGCTTTTGGAAACTGTTACTACGATTCTGTGTAAGTCCCAGCATTTACTGCTTTTGTTTTCTTTGGCTTGAAGCCAATACTTGTCATACAAATAAATTTATCAAAAACCATGTACATAGATGGCAGAATACAAAGCACCACAAACATACTGATAATTGCCCCACGGGATAACATCATACAAATGGCACTAATCATATCGATATCTGAGTACAGTGCTACACCGATGGTTGCGGAAAAGAAACTTAACGCACTGCCTACCACAGACATCATAGAGGTATCCAATGCAATATATGTGGATTCTTTTTTGCTTTTGCCACTTCTTCTTTCCTTCTTATACCGTGTGGTCATTAAAATCGCATAGTCTACAGTGGCTCCAAGCTGAATGGTTCCAATCACTACCGATGCGATAAACGGAATAGAGGTATTAGTGTAATAAGGAACTGCCATATTAATAAAGATTGCAAATTCTATTACCGCCACCAAAATCACTGGCAGGGAAATAGATTTGAATACCAATGCAATAATCACTACAATTGCCGCAATTGATATCAGACTTACGGTCTTAAAATCTGTGTCTGTAATGGTTATCAAGTCTTTGGTACATGGAGCTTCCCCAACCAACATTGCATTTTTGTCATAATTTTTTATAATCTCATTTAATCTGGTACACTGTTTGTTTACCTCATCCGATGCCACCTTATATTCAGAGCTTACCAGATAAATCTCATAGGTATCATTTTCTAACGCCTGGGTTACCTCTTCAGGTATCCAGCTTTCCGGAATTCCCGGTCCAATGACGCTTTCATATCCAAGCACCCACTCTACCCCTTCCACGGCTTCCATCTCTTTTATCATGGAACGTTTTTCCTTACCTGTCAGGTTGCTGTCAAACAATACCATGTGGGTGGAATTCATAGAAAAGTTTTCCGATAATTTATTATTTGCTTTTACACTATCTAAGGTTTCTGGCAGGGTATCTGAAATGTTATAATATACTGGTGCATGTGAATTTCCGTAGTATGCCGGCACTAACACTACCCAAAAAATAAGGAAGAACACATAATAATACTTTGAGATAACCCCTGGCAGCTTTTCTATCTTGCCAATCACCGGTTTGTGTTTTGTCTTTGTGATTGCCTTATCAAAAATAAGTATCATAGATGGCAAAATTGTGATACATGAAATCACCCCTAATACCACACCCTTGGACATTACAATTCCTAAATCTAAGCCTAAGGTAAAGCTCATAAAACATAGAGCTATAAACCCTGCTACTGTGGTCACAGAACTTCCTACCACGGAAGAAATCGTCGCCTTAATTGCATGGGACATTGCCCG
Organism: uncultured Lachnospiraceae bacterium; assembly: GCA_902767135.1. Classification (GTDB taxonomy): domain Bacteria; phylum Bacillota; class Clostridia; order Lachnospirales; family Lachnospiraceae; genus RUG11237. The sequence continues at coordinate 18,852 of CACXGE010000120.1, forward strand.
TTCTTTATCCCCATCAAATCTTTCTTTTTGCTCTTCGTAACTATGCCATAGAAAAATTGCATAGTCCATAGTTACTCCCAACTGCAATACTGCCGCTAATGCCTGTGTAATGTATGAAATCTCTCCCAAAAAAATATTGGTTCCCAAATTATAAATAATTGACATACCTATAGTCAGTAAGAATAACAATGGAACCAGGAAGGAATCCATAGTAAGACTCAGGACAATAGCCGATAAGACTGCTGCGATAGCTACATATATTGGAGTTTCTGTCTCAGAAATAATCTTGGTATCCACCACCACCGGTGACATACCACTTAAATAACAATCTTCGTCTGATAATTGACGAATGGCTGTAATGGCATCCATGGTGGACTCCGAAGATGTGGTGTTATCGAAGATGATTGCCATCATGGTGCAGTCTCCTGAATTAAACACCTCATAAATATCACTTGGTATCACATTCATGGGTATCGATAAATCTGCCACAGAGTCATACCATAATACTTTTTCTACATGGGGTACTGCCTCAATCTTTTCCTTCATGTCAGAAACTTCTTTCTCTGTCTTTCCTTCTACAATATAAAAGGAAAACGCCCCCGTTCCGAACTGATCCACTAAGATATCCTGACCTACCATAGTTTCAATGTTCTTTGGCAGATAGGATAGCAAATCATAATTGATTCCGGTATTTAAATACCCAATCGCTGCCGGAATTAGTAACAATAAACTTAAAATAAAAATAGGTACTTTGAACTTTACAATTTCCTTACCAAATTTAATCATATGCTCACTCCTTTTTGCTTATTGACTAGTGGTCATTTTTCTTTTCTATAGTTATAACTCAGAAATGACCATTAGTCAATACTTTTTTTCATATTATTTTTGTATTACAATGACTGTTGTATAGCTTCTAAAAATACACAGGATTTATCACTTGACTCTGATAAATAAAACTATATAATAATGTTGAAATAAAACTGTTATATAACACTGTTGTAAAAGAAAGGAAAATGCTTATGGGAAAATTAGATTTAAACAAAAAACAAAAAAGAGAATCCTTACTAAATACAGCCTTTCATTTATTTATGACAAACGGAATAAATAAAACTACGATCTCTGATATTGTAAACAATGCCGGTGTAGCAAAAGGTACCTTCTATTTATATTTTAAAGATAAATATGATATTCGAAATAAATTAGTTTCTCACAAAGCCAGCCTGCTTTTTTCCGCTGCCATAGAAGCCCTCAAAACATTGCCAACACCTTTCGCTTTTGAGGACCAAATTATTTACATTGTGGATTTTATTATTGACCAACTTGACTCAGATAAGGCATTATTGCAATTTTTGTCTAAAAACTTAAGTTGGGGAGTCTTTAAAAATGCATTAATCCGACCGGCGTTTGAAGATGACATCAACTGCTATGATATTTATATGGATACGATTAAGAACTCCGGATTTTCCTTTCGGGATCCTGAAATTATGCTTTTTTTGATTATCGAACTAATAGATGCGTCTATTTACAGCCCCATACTGTATAACGAGCCGGTGAATATCCAACAGTTAAAACCTGATTTATATGACACCATTCGCTATATCTTGAATTCACACAAAGAAGAAACCCCCTAATAGCACAAATCGGGTAGGCAATAGATAACAATCTACCACCTGCCCGATTTTTTATGGATAATTTATATAAATATATTTAAAATACCAATCAAGCACCCTATCAGTGCACCTAAATTTACAATCACATCCAATTCTTTTTTCATCACAGAAAGCACCAGATGCTCTAATTCTTCTACCTCCATTGCCTCTACTTTTTCCTGAACAATTGCTGTGACATCTAAATGATTCAATAGTTTTTCAATGTTTTCAGACACCAGATTATCATACGCTGCATTCATTCCCACCCGAAGCTTGTCCATATCCATTCCTAAAAGATTGGCAATCTGGGTGTTTTGTTTTTCCAAAAGCAGATCAATCTGTCTTTCTACCGCCGGCTCAAAGATTTCCTCACCATGGCTGTCAATATATTTTTCTACTTCTTTTCCAATTGGTTCTGCCAAAGAAGCGATAAATTCATCATTGATGAATAAGGAAAACATTCCACCCTGAAACTTCTCCTTTAATACCTCACTTCCACCCTTTGCAATCAACTGTCCCAAATCCATGGCAAGAAGTTCATCCTTAACCTTTTCTGTGATTTTCCTTGTAAGCGCTGTTTTTTTTTCTGTCAGCTTTTCCTCTGAAATTACTTTTAACAGCAGTCCCTCCACGGTGGTATCCATAGCTTTCTGACATTTTTCCAAGACACCTTCTACGATAGATGATTTCATTTTCTCATCTTCAAAAATCCCTACAATATCTTCCTTGGTCAAAAGATTTTCTCCCACTGCAATCCCTACTGCTTTTGCCAGACTATCTTTACGCTTTGGAATAATTCCAGGAGTAAACGGCAGAGTAATCTTTCCAATTTTCACAGGATGCAGAGGACGAAATAACATCTTCACCGCAAGAAAATTGGTAAAATATCCAATCACTCCACCAATCAATGGACCCGACAACACCTGTAATATCTGCATACTTTCTCCTCCTTTTGTTTAAGGGCTAGTGTACTCCCTTTTTTTCTTTTCGTCAAGGAGAAAACTTAGGTAAATATCTTGCTTTTTCCCGACTAATTTGATAGAATCTAGGTGTCTGTTCCGAATGTTCAGAAGCAGACCCCAGCAAAAGTAATGGGATCAAGACAGTTCATTAGTACCATCCTGTCTTAAAATAAAACTAGGGCTATTTTCATTATTATAGTTTCTTTATGCCTTTTGGGCATATCCTTAACCATAAAGTTATAGTCCTATGCAACTTTTTAACTGGTAACTATCCGTTTTTATATTACGTAACGATTCAGAACCATATAATTAACACAAGGAGGATTTATGTACTCTGTATCCACAGAAGGCAGTTTTGATGCTGCACATTTTTTAAAAGATTATCAGGGAAAATGTAAAAATATTCATGGACACCGCTGGAGAGTAGTGGTTCAAGTCAGTGCCACTTCCCTTCTGGAAGATAAACAAAACCAAGGTATGGTTGCAGATTTTAAAGATGTAAAGAAAGCCTTAAATCAGCTTTTAAACACCTTTGACCATACTTTGATTTATGAAAAGGACTCCTTAAAACCGGCGCTAAAAAAACTGTTACAAGAAGAGGATTTCGCCTTAAGAGAAGTCCCATTTCGCCCTACCGCTGAAAATTTTTCCAGATTCTTCTATGAAGAATTAAAAAAGTCCATGAACATTACACAGGTAAGCGTATATGAAACGCCAAATAACTGTGCTACCTATACAGATTAAGGAGTAGATTATGGCCGAATTTAAAGTTGTAGAACATTTTGTCAGCATCAATGGAGAAGGACAACATGCCGGACAGCTTGCCTTCTTTCTCAGGTTACAAGGCTGTAATCTTTCTTGTAGCTACTGTGATACCATGTGGGCAAACCAGAGAGCTGTGAACTATACTGTGATGTCAGAAGAAAAAATCACTCAGTTATTTTTATCCAAAAATGTAAACAATATTACCATCACAGGTGGGGAACCACTATATCGAAAAGATATGGCAATCCTGTTAGACAGATTAGCCAAAGACTGCCCTAAAGATACTGTGATAGAAATCGAAACCAACGGCAGTATAGATTTGTCTGATTATTATCATATAGCAGATAATATTATCTTTACCATGGACTATAAGCTTCCTGGCAGCGGCATGGAACAAAACATGTGCCATAAAAACTTTTCTCTGCTACAAAAGAAAGACACCGTAAAATTTGTAATTAGCAGCCAGATGGACTTATACGCTGCAAAAGAAATCATGACACGTTATCATTTAACAGAGACAACTACTGTGTATTTCAGTCCTGTCTTTGGAAAAATAGAGCCCAAAGATATGGTTGCATTTATGATAAACGAAAATCTAAACAAGGTAAATTTACAATTGCAGATGCATAAATTTATCTGGGACCCAGACCAGAAAGGAGTATGACACTTATGATAGATACCCAGGCAATCAAAGAGCATATCAAAGGAATTTTAATTGCTTTAGGTGATGATCCTAATCGAGAAGGGCTACAGGATACCCCGGAAAGAGTGGCAAAAATGTACCAGGAAGTCTTTGAAGGAATGAACTACACCAATGAGGAAATCGCCCAGATGTTCGGCAAAACCTTTGAGGCCCCGGATTCCGATTCCGATGATCTGGTAGTAGTTCGTGATATTGAAGCATTTAGCTATTGCGAACATCACATGGCACTCATGTATGACATGAAGATAACCGTAGCCTATGTGCCTAAGGGAAAAGTGCTAGGCTTAAGTAAAATTGCCCGCATTGCCGAAATGGTTGCCAAACGCTTACAATTACAAGAGCGTATCGGAAGTGATATTGCACAGATTATGCAGATAGCAACTGGAAGCGAAGATGTGGCAGTCTTTATTGAAGCAAGCCATAGCTGCATGACCGCCAGAGGAATCAAAAACACTCAGGCAAAAACCTATACCACCAAACTATGTGGACGTTTTAAAACAGATTCCAACCTTTATCTAAGAGCCAAAGGCTAAGAAAGGGTAACAGTTTAGCCATAGGCTAAACTTTCACAAGAAAGGAGTAAACATGAAAGTACTTGTATTGATGAGTGGGGGAGTGGATTCCACTACCTGCCTTGCCATGATGGTAGAAAAATACGGAAAGGAAAACGTAGAGGCCTTGTCCATGTACTACGGACAAAAGCATAAAAAAGAGCTGGAATGTGCCCGAAAAATTGCAAAGTATTATGATGTTTCCTATCAGGAACTGGATCTTTCCCTGATTTTTACATCCAGTGACTGTTCCCTGTTAGAACACTCTGATAAAGAAATTCCTCACAGTTCTTACAAAGAACAAATTGACAAATCCGGGGAAAAACCAGTGTCCACTTACGTTCCTTTTCGAAATGGTTTGTTTCTCTCCTGCGCTGCATCCATTGCTATCTCTAAAGGCTGTGAGTTAATATACTATGGTGCACACAGCGATGATTCTGCTGGAAATGCTTATCCGGACTGTTCTTTGGCTTTTGAGCACGCCATGAATCAGGCAATCTACGAAGGCAGTGGACACGCCCTGACCATTCAGGCACCCTTTGTAAAACAAACAAAAAAAGATGTGGTCGCAGAAGGCCTCCGTTTAAAAGTGCCTTACGAAATGACCTGGTCCTGCTATGAAGGCGGAGAATCCGCCTGTGGAAAATGTGGCACCTGTATTGACAGAAAAAGAGCATTTATGGCAAATGGCGCAGTAGACCCCATTCCTTATGTGGAATAATCTCCTGCACCAACATAAATATAAATTTGAATTTGATTGGAAAGGAATGAAATATGAGCAGAACTTCAAATGAAGTAAAAGATTTATCCTTATTAGGAAATCAAAAAGTAAGCTATCCTACCGACTATGCCCCTGAAATGTTGGAAACCTTTGAAAACAAACATCCTGGCAATGATTATTTTGTAAAATTTAACTGTCCTGAATTCACCAGTCTTTGTCCTATTACCGGACAGCCGGACTTTGCCACCATAACCATTTCCTATATCCCAAATATAAAAATGGTAGAGAGCAAATCCTTAAAATTATATTTGTTCAGTTTTCGAAACCATGGAGATTTTCACGAAGATTGTGTGAATATCATTATGAAAGATTTAATTCAATTGATGGACCCCAAATACATTGAAGTCTGGGGAAAATTTACTCCCCGGGGCGGCATCTCCATTGACCCTTACTGCAATTACGGTAAGCCGGGTACCAAATACGAAGAGATGGCTTTTCACCGTCTCATGGAACATGATATGTACCCAGAAAAAATAGATAATAGATAATAGATAATAAATAGTAGACAAATGTTAGTGGCAGGAGGTATTTTCCTCCTGCCACATTACTGTTCACAGATACCTGTATCCAGTGTATCTGTTCAGAACTACGGAACAGTGACCTTACCGCCAGTATGATATGCACACCTTATCCCTGATATACAATCCTTCCATTACAAATCGTATAATGGACTTTTCCAGGCAATTCCCAGTTGGTAAATGGACTGTTTACTGCCTTTGACGCATATTCCTCTTCCTTTACCTTCCACATCTCGTTCTCACCAAAAATCACAATATCTGCCACGGCCCCCTTCGTGATACTCGCCGGTGTCATGCGGTAAAATTCAGAAGGGTTCTTACTCATCAATGCCATAAGTTCCAATAAAGTAATATGTCCCGGCTGAACCAAAGATAAAATACCAAGCCCTAAGGAAGTTTCCAGTCCTGTAATTCCACTTGGCGCTGCTTCCATGGACCTGTCCTTTTCCTCTTTGCTGTGAGGAGCGTGATCTGTCACAATCATATCAATGGTTCCATCTTTTAAACCTTCCATAATAGCTACCCGGTCTTCTTCCTCCCGTAGTGGTGGATTCATTCTTGCATAAGTTCCATACTTTAACACATCCTGATCTGTTAAGGTGAAATGATGCGGGGTTGCCTCAGCATGAATATCCGCTCCCATTCTTTTTGCCATACGCACCAGCTCTACAGAATTTTTTGAACTAATATGCTGAATGCACACTGGTGCCTTTGTGTGCAGAGCTAACATACAATCCCTTGCCACCATAATATCCTCTGCCGTTCTGGATGCTCCCTTATAATTTAGCTGTTTTGAAACCCTTCCCTGATGTACTCCCGGTGCACCTACAAAAAGAGGATGTTCTTCATGCAGACTAATGGGAAGGTCTAATTCTTTCGCCTTTTCCATTGCCTGTAACAATAATTTTTCATCCATCAAAGGGATTCCATCGTCTGTAAATCCAGCAGCTCCAGCCTTAGCAAGGCTTTCCATATCCACCAGTTCTTTTCCTTCTAAGCCCTTACTAATGGCGGCTGTCTGCAGCAGGTGTATCCCTGTGCCCTCACCTTTTTTCTGTATGTAGCTTAAAGTTTCTAAATTGTCTACCACAGGCTTGGTGTTTGCCATACAAACTACAGTGGTAAATCCACCCTTTGCCGCTGCCTTCGCTCCTGTGATAATATCTTCTTTGTAGGTAAATCCTGGATCCCTGAAGTGTACATGTGTATCTACCAGTCCCGGCGCAGCTACCAGATGATTACCGTCAATTACTTCATAACCAGAACCTTCTAAGTTCTCTCCCACCTCTTCAATCAGGTTACCTTTGATTTTTATATCCATAACTCGATCCGTATTGTTTACTGCATCTACCACTCTTACATTCTTTATCAATAACATTTTTCTTTCCTTCCCGTTTCCCTTTCTACATTTTCTATTCTGTAAATCCCTTCACAAAACTTCCTATTGTCTCATAGTCCACTGCAAGATTCAGGTTCTCTCCGTCATCAAATCCTGCGGATACCAATCCAATCATCTCTCCATACATATTTAGCAATGCCCCACCGGAACTTCCATGGGAAGTAGGTGCGGTAAACTGTATCATGGAGACATGATCAAAATTACGAAATCCCGCAATAATGCCATCGGACACCGTATTAAACAACCCTAAAGGGCTTCCAATTGCAACTACTTTCTGTCCACGAACCATCTTTCGTCCATGACACAAGGGAATGGATGGTCTGGATATCTCTTCCATACGAAGAATCGCCAGATCATTTTCTCTGTGACACTTTATGATTTCTGTGGTAATATATAAATCCTCCTCTTCTTCCAGGCGTATTCCAAAATAGGTGCCACCCTGGATTACATGAAAATTTGTCAAAATATAACCACAAGAATGAATAATGACCCCGGAGCCGGAGGCAAAGGGTTTCTTTTCCTCATCATAGACGATAATCATCACCACGGAACCTGCCTTTGTTGCCAGTTCTTCATAGGAGAGTTCTCTGTTTTCCCTAGCAGAATTCTCCACATCTGGTGCTGTATGATTCTTTTTTGCCCCTACACTACTATTTACTTTTTCATTCTGTTTTATTCTTTCTAATATATGCTCCACAGAATATTCTGGAATTTTGCAGGTAATAGGATTTGGTTTTTTTATGAAAAACACATATGGATAAAGCTGTTGGGGGAGGCGAAAATCCACCTGGGTATGTATCCCATATACATCACACCCACACTGACATAACAGATACAAAAAGAAAAAATCCTGTATGCTACAATGGTTTATATAAACAAACTTTGGGAATTTAGATAATACATTGGTCTTTTTAAATAGCTTGGGAAAATAATAATCTATCCGATATGCCAGTACCAGCAAAAAGTTCATCCGGCGCTGTTCATTGTTTTCCACACTTTGATACAAGCCTATGGTTTCTCTGACTGCCCGAAGATACTGCTCCTGCCAAATAGAATTTTCGAACCTGAAATCACTGATATCATCTGCCATTTTGTCTTTCCATGCAGTTATTCTGGCACTGTATTTTTCCCTGTCACTTGCTGACATATAATTTTCCAATATTCCACTCCGTTCATAGTAGCATTTAGAAAACTTATCCACCTCCGATAGAATTTCATCTACTTTTTGAATTTCCTCTAAAAAAACATCCTCTGCATCACAACCAAGCTGTAAGACAAAGGTGGTTTTCTTTACACCGTTACAATATCTGTTTTCTGTATTTACAAATTCCTCTAAACTAGAAACCTTATCCTGATTACGTACAATCTTTAATTCCATGCCTTTCCCCGAATTGAATCCTTTCGCATTTTCTGTATTTCATTATACAAAATTCGAATTTCAGAATCAAGGGCTTCGTGCAATTTATACAAAAATCATTTACAAGGAGTCTTTTTTGTGTTAAAATTTCGTGGTATAGAATAGTTTTTATGAGATATAAGATTCTAATGTAAGAAAAAAATGTATAAAGTTTTAAAAAATTATATGAGAGGGTATTATGAATCAGATTATTGAATGTATTACAAATGTATATAAAAATCTGGAACAAAAAGAGATTGAGGCATACAATGTTGGACCTTTGTTATACACTCCTGCTACCAATGAAAATCTATTTGAAAAGTTGCAGGAACAAAACTGGGGAAATCATTATTCTTTAGCTCTTTGTCTGGAAGATGCCATTGATGACAGTGCGGTGGATCAGGGTGAAAAAAATATTATTGAAAATATGCGTAAACTTTACGATCACATTGAACAGTTGGAGTTCATTCCACAGATATTTATCCGTGTACGTTATCCTCACCAGATTACCAAACTATTTAAAGGTCTGGGAAGAAGTGCTATACTACTTCGAGGATTTATCATCCCTAAATTCAGTGCTTACAATGGTCAGGCATATATTGATGAAATCATGTATATCAATGATGCCAGCGCACATACCATCTTTTTTATGCCTATATTAGAAGGCTCAGAATTAATTTCACCAACCACACGTTTTGATGCACTTCAGACAACCTACGAAATGTTAATGAAACACAAGGAGTATGTTATCAACGTTCGTGTTGGCGGCAATGATTTATGCAATATTTTTGGAATCCGAAGAAATGTGGATGAGACCATTTATGATCTTCGTTCCGTGTCTACCATCTTAAACGATATTGTCAGTGTATTCTTTCAGGATTTTGTTATTTCCGGACCTGTCTGGGAATATTTTACCGGGGAAGATGATGCATGGAAAAAAGGCTTATTACGGGAGATGCGTTTAGACAGCTTAAATGGTTTCACAGGGAAAACTGTAATTCATCCAAACCAGATTCCTATAGTGTTAGAGGGAATGAAAATCTCCCAGCAGGATTTAGTGGATGCTGTACAGATTCTCACCTTTGAGAGCAATTTACTGCAGGTAAGTAAAAGTGCATCCGGAACAAGAATGAATGAAATGAAAACCCACATTAACTGGGCAAAGAAACAGATTATTTTAGCAAATCTCTACGGAGTAAAATAAAGGAATATTATGTTTGAGAATATGGAATGTATTGATTATAAAGAAACGGATTTTATCCGCATTGCCAAAAGAGAAAATAATAAGAAACGTACATTTTTATTAGTGAATCCATTGCAGGGGAAACATTTATCTGTTTCCCCTGTTACCGCTTTCGGGGTATTTAAAACCCTAGCCACCTTGGTATTTTCCAATAAAAAGGTAAACTTTTCTGACACCTTAATTATTGGATTTGCAGAAACAGCCACCGCTATCGGTGCAACTTTAAGCCTGTTTGCGCCCAAGGAGTGTTGTGTCAACTATATTCAAACCACCAGAGAACTTTATGAGGGAAAGCATTTTCTATATTTTAATGAAGAACACAGCCATGCCACAGACCAGATGGTAATCCGGGATTTTTTGGATCAACACATAAAAAACGGAACCCATATTATATTTGCCGAAGATGAGGTAACCACAGGGAAGACCATAGAAAATTTTATGAGAGTTTTAGCAAAGACTTATCCATCTTTATCTATTACCTTTGGCATTGCCTCCATTTTAAATGGTATGCCTGACTTTAAGCTTGAGGGATTAGCCTCTCTAGGTATCTCTATTGACTATTTGTGTCAGACGCCGGAATGTGACTATGAAGATTATTTATCCCGATTCTCTTATGACAAAAGCCGACAACATAATCTTTCCACAGTAACAGAACCCGGTGTTCGTCAGGATGAAGATTTATTTGTATCTACTTCCTATATGGATACAAGACTGGGAGTCTCTTCCTCTCTCTACAAAGAAGCCTGCCATCGTCTGTATGAGACAGTATACGAAAAATATAAAGAGGACATTGCCAGCGCAGATAATATTTTGATTTTGGGAACAGAGGAATTTATGTTTCCCGGTATGTTTCTTGGTGCATGTTTAGAACAAAAATATCACAATAAAATAGTTCGCTTTCATGCCACCACCAGAAGTCCCATACTTCCTTCCCCAGAGGATGCGTACCCTATCAAAGAACGCTATCTTCTGAGCAGCTTTTACGATGAGCATCGCACCACCTATCTGTACAATCTGTCAACTTACGACTTGGTATTTGTATTGACAGACAGTAAGGTAGATACCCCTGCATATTCACAGTTGTGTCATGTGTTAAAGGACAAACATTGTGACAAATATCATCTGATTCGTTGGAACAAAAAGGAGAAAACATTATGATGCAAAGCAGCTATGCTAAAAAAGATGTCACTTTATTACTAAAGGATATTTCTGGAATGGTAACTCCTCTCCCCACCAAGGAAAGAGAACGTCTCATCCAGTCTGGTGTCCATTACAGCCAGATGCTTCCTTTGGAATATAAGCCAAGCAGCGATTATATCAAAGCTTACAATTTTGCATTAAAAACATATTCCAAAACCACTGCAAATGCAGTCTGTCAGGTTGCTGAGAAAATATATGAAAAGCTCAAATCCGAATCAGAAATTGTATTGGTATCTCTCGCCCGGGCTGGGATTCCCATTGGAATCCTTATAAAACGTTATCTGGACAAGAAATATTCCAAAGCCGTATTCCATTATTCCATTTCTATCATACGGGACAGAGGAATTGACAATAACGCCATTGACTATATCCTGTCCAGACACAAATCCAGTTCTATCTGCTTTGTGGATGGTTGGATAGGAAAAGGTGCCATACAGCGGGAGCTTACTGCGGCTTTGGCAGACTATAAAGAAATCGATACCACTTTGGCGGTGCTTTCTGACCCTGCTAACATTACCAGTCTGTGTGGTACTCACCAGGATATTTTGATACCAAGTTCCTGTTTGAATTGTACCGTTTCCGGACTGTTAAGCCGAACCTTCTTGCGTGAGGATATTATATCTCCCACAGATTTCCATGGTGCAGCTTATTATAAGGAATTGCAGGAAGAAGATTTATCCTTGAGTTTTCTTTCCTCCATTGAACAATATTTTGATTATAATACTACCCTCCAGGATACCACCCCTTCTGATTATACCGGATTCATGGAAGTACAGGAATTATCCACTTCCTTAGGGATTGAAAATATCAATTTTATCAAGCCCGGAATCGGGGAAGCTACCCGAGTTCTACTGCGCAGAGTACCTTGGAAACTTCTGATACGTCAAGGGGAGATGGAAAATCCTCTGTTGGCTCATTTGCTACAACTGGCAAAAGAGAAAAATGTACCGGTAGAAGAATATCCTTTGAAAAATTATTTTGCCTGTGGAATCATAAAAAACCTGGCAGATGCCTGATTCAGTTTAAAAAAAGCACAAATCAGTAATTTTTAGAAATTATATCAAAAATTATTCTATAATAACAAAGATCCATTTTTATGAATCATTGTAACTGTATATGTGTCTGAATTTCTTTTCACCTGCACAGGAGTTTCCTTCCTTCCCATCGCTTCATATACAGATATACTTTCTTATATATCCCTGGTTTACCAGGAAAATAAGGAAGTTATAAAATGTAACCGGAAATCGAAGGGATCAGAATATTTACACCAAGAGCTGATGCATATCAGCTCTTTTTGTATGCTAATTCCCGTATGATATCCTCATAAAAAGCCTGGGTTATCCCTATACTGTGACCACCATTTCTTAGACGAATAAATTTATTCCCCTTATCTATTGCTAAGATGTATCTTTTATTTACCAAAACGCTCCTGCTACACTGCAAGAAATCCTGTTTTGTAAATTTATTTTGCAATTCTTTCATAGTTTCATATGGGAAATCTGTTTTGGATTCCTTAAAATGCAGCCATACCCTATGGTTTTTATTCTCCACATAGATAATATCCTCCACTGGATAAAGAAATATAATGCCTTCCTTTTTCATCAAAATAGTCTTTTCTATAAATTTACTGGTTTTATAATTCAACGCCTGATTCACAGCACTTTCTAATTTTTTCTCTGATTTATCCGTAAAAAAATCATAACAATGTAAAATACGAAATGCGGAAAACTCCATGTCTTCATATGGGGTTATCATAATCATAGGTGTAAATTGATAATGGGGTATTTTTCTTAAGTTACACATAAAGGATATGGTAGTTCCATTTTGGTTTGTCTCATAGGTCTGCCCGTCATCTTCTAACACGATAACATCCATTTCGTGACACATACACAAAAAATACGCACCTGAAATATCAGGTGCATAATGTACTGTCACATTCTTATTTCTTGCTGTTATTCTATTGACCATTCCTTCATAATCTGATAAATTTGGAGCAAGAATTAGTAAATTTCTTTTCATTTATATCACCTTCCTCGCTCCATATTGAATCATATTCCTTATATCTTTCCCAAAAGCATTAGGAAAACAAATTTTCCCTTTTGATAAACCTATCCACCATAACCTCGTTCCGGATGAAATTCACACTCCCGAAACAGACAGTTTACTGCTGCCTGCAACTCCTGCACATCTTTTGCTTTAAATATTGTTTTCTTTTGTTTTTCATGATTTTCAAACAAGTAGATCATATAACTCCATAGTTCTTTCATTCTCTGGGTAATATGTTTATCTCCCGAATAAATTTCCTGATAAATTCCTGTCATTCTCTTATGAAATTCCTTTAAAAGTTCTGGCGTCATCTGACATTTTCCTAGTATTTCACCTGCTAATGCAGGATTTGCTATCATCCCCCTGCCCAGCATAATGCTTTGTGTATCAGGAAACTTCTCCCTGATTTCCTGGTAATCGGCTACCGTAAAAATATTTCCATTGTAACATAACTGATTCTTACTTATCTCCACTGCTTTTTCATACATATCTATATGTGGCTTGTTTTTGTAGTAATCTTTCTGCGTTCTAGGGTGCACGATGAGTTCTGACAATGGGAACTTATTATAGATTTCTAAAAGTCTTTCCCACTCCTGAGGACTATCCTTGCCAATTCTTGTTTTGATTGACAGTCTCACCTTTAAATTTTTTTTGAAAATTCCATCCATAGTTTCATATAAGAAGTTCTCTAATTCCTCCGGTTTTGCCAAAAATCCGGAACCCCTGAATTTATTCACCACTGTCCCTGAGGGACATCCTAAGTTTAAATTAATTTCCTGATACCCCATACCTTCTAATGCTTCTATCATAATCAAAAAATCCTGTGCATCATTAGTTAACACCTGGGGAACCAGATTTAGCCCCTGATTATTTTCAGGGGCTAAATCCGCCAATTCCTTCCAATTAAAGTGAGTTTTTGTTTTTGTCACAATAAATGGAGTAAAATACTTATCTATAAAAGGAAACATCTCATGGCATAAATTTCGGTAAAAATATGTGGTAATTCCTTCCATAGGGGCTAAATATAATTGCATATTTTTTCTCCTGTTATGAAGTGACTTTTGTCAAGAGTTAATTTCAAGAAATTTTTCTTAACCCCAGTCACATTTGTTTTCCTGACAGCA
>CACXGE010000121.1 GCA_902767135.1 uncultured Lachnospiraceae bacterium
ACATCGTTTGCACCGTAGCAGTTAACTTTTGCACGAAGTCCGTCAGAGTATGCCTTACGGAATACTTCCTTAACTTCTCCTGTATGGTAATCCATTTCTGTTTCAACATATGTGAAGCCATTGATACGTGCAATAATCTGAGCTGCATCTTTTCCAAGACCATTTAAGATAACTCTTAATGGTTTCTGACGAACCTTGTTGGCCTTTTCAGCGATACCGATAGCACCTTCAGCAGCTGCGAAAGATTCATGTCCTGCTAAGAAAGCGAAACAGTCTGTTTCTTCTTCCAATAACATCTTTCCTAAGTTACCATGTCCTAAACCTACCTTACGCTGGTCAGCTACAGAACCTGGGATACAGAAAGCCTGAAGACCTTCACCGATAGCTGCTGCTGCATCTGCTGCACGCTTGCAACCTTTCTTAATTGCGATAGCAGCACCTACTGTGTAAGCCCACTTTGCATTTTCAAAACAGATTGGCTGAATGCCTTCTACCTGCTTGTATACATCTAATCCAGCAGCCTTAGTGATTTCTGCTGCTTCTTCAATAGAACCGATTCCATATTCAGCTAATTTAGCGTTAATCTGGTCAATTCTTCTTTCATATGATTCAAATAATGCCATTTTCGATTACCTCCTATATTATTCTTTTCTTGGATCAATGATCTTAACTGCATCATCTACACGGCCATACTGACCTTTTGCTTTTTCAAATGCTGTATTAGCATCATCTCCAGCTTTGATGAAGTCCATCATTTTTCCAAAGTTTACGAACTGGTAACCGATGATTTCATCATCTGCGTTTAATGCAACACCTGTTACATAACCATCTGTCATTTCAAGGTAACGTGGTCCCTTAGCAAGAGTTCCGTACATAGTACCAACCTGTGAACGTAAGCCTTTACCTAAATCTTCTAAGCCTGCACCGATTGGAAGTCCGTCTTCTGAGAATGCAGACTGTGTTCTACCATATACGATCTGTAAGAATAATTCTCTCATAGCTGTATTGATAGCATCACATACTAAGTCTGTATTTAATGCTTCTAATAAAGTTCTTCCTGGTAAAATTTCAGAAGCCATAGCTGCGGAATGTGTCATACCGGAACATCCAACAGTTTCCACTAATGCTTCCTGAATAATTCCCTCTTTAACGTTAAGAGTAAGCTTACATGTACCCTGCTGTGGAGCACACCAGCCAATACCATGTGTTAAACCGGAGATATCTTTGATTTCTTTTGCTTTCACCCATCTTCCTTCTTCTGGAATAGGTGCTGCACCATGCTGTCCACCTGTTGCTGCAACTGGACACATTTTTTCAACTTCATGTGAATAGATCATTTTAAAACTCCTTCCATTCTGTATATTTACTTTGAGTCTATAACTCTTATTGATAAATTTATCCTACTGTAGATAAAAATTTATCATCATCGCTTTCTATTTTCTCATAAACTTCTAAAATAGTCTAGCCCTTTTTATCAAAAAATGTCTGAAAGTGTGAAATTTTTGTTGTAATTCATTGCCCCAGAATCCATGTATTTAAATATGTATCAAACATAGAGGGCTGTTTTTTCGTTTTCACATAGTATGCTGTGTTCTTTCCCGCATCCTCTCCCAGCTCATTTAATGCCTTTTGATTCAGATGAAGTCCCTCTGGATTGTAGCTTTCCTTCCCATAGGAAGCTGCCTTCACCGAAACCAGTACAAAACTGTCATCCGTCAGACAAAGTCTGGTCTGGCTTCGGATAATTTCATCAAATAAATTAGCTTCATTATCTGATTCCACCTCTGTCCCATAGTACTGTCCAATGCGTATTACAAAAAACTTTTCAATTTTGCAGTTTTCGCTGAAATATTTTTGAATCGCCTTGGTATTTTCCGTGTACGCACCACCGTTTACCTTATAGATGCCCTCCGCTTCCCCCTGATACCACACCACATATCGGTGTCTGATTTTTAACTTCCGCTTTCTTAAATAGGAGTTTGCCTTCCTGTAGCGTGTCTTTGTCTCTTTTGCAAGAGTATCCTTCCAGAAAAAGGTGGAAGAACCTATTCTGGTGGCAGATAGTGCTACCACCGGCACTTTTGTTTCTTTATAATAAGCATTTACAAAGCTGCTTACCAACGAACCAAGCTTATAATTTTGATCATTTAAATTCCCGCTGTTTTCTTTCTTTCCAAAAGGTTCTGTAATACTTTTCAGGGTATTGGGTGCTGTAACACTTCGATATTCATAGCCTGCTCCCGGAATAACAGTGGGTGCCAGGGATGCATTTCCACCACCGCTCATATTACTCTGCCCTGCAAAAATAATGAAATCCACCTGATTTCCTACGGTAACTTTTATCTTTAACTGGCGTTTCCCTTTCTTTGCAGTAATCACTGCAGTTCCTTTTTTCTTTCCGGTGACTTTTCCGTTTTTATTTACGGTAACACAGTTTTTGTTATTGGAACTCCACTGATACTTCTTGTTGGAAATATTTTTTCCAAGAGAAATGGTACGGCTCTCTCCCAGTAAAATTGTTATCTTTTGTTGATAGGCTGCCTGCGTCTCAAGAGATGTATTCAGTAAATCCAATAGCATCACTGCCATCAGCAGTACACCTACCCATGGCTTTGCACATCTTTTTTCCATTGACATTCCCCTTTTCTACATTATATATAGTTTTAATATTTCGTTTTGTGATAAAAACAATTAGCCCCGCTTTTGTGCAATTTCTCCCTGCTTTTTATAGATGGATTTCGATGGAATCACTCCACGCACACAGGAGGTAGGATATACATTGCTGTCCTTTCCAATCACAGTTCCAGGGTTCAAAACACTGTTGCATCCCACTTCTACGCAGTCTCCAAGCATTGCACCAAATTTCTTTAATCCTGTCTCGTAACTTTTGTCTTTGTCCTTTACCACTACCAGCGTCTTATCTGATTTTACGTTGGAGGTAATAGAGCCCGCCCCCATATGGGACTTAAATCCAAGAATAGAATCCCCTACATAATTGTAATGAGGCACCTGGACTTTATTGAATAAAATTACATTTTTTAATTCTGTGGAATTTCCAACCACTGCTCCTTCTCCTACAATGGCATTTCCACGAATAAACGCACAATGTCTGATTTCTGCTCCTTTACAGATAATAGTATTTTCTCCAATAAAAGCTGTGGGAGCCACGGTTGCTTCCTTGGAAATCCAGATGTTTTCCCCTCTTTTTTCAAATTCATCTTCCGAAAGGGTATTTCCCAATTCTTTGATAAAACCTGCGATTTTAGGAAGTGCTTCCCATGGATAAGTAAATCTGCTTAAAAATTCCCCTGCAATACTTTCCTCTAATGTATACATTTCTTTGATTGTAATCTTTTCCATAATATAATTCTCTCTTTCTTATTTTTTATAAAACGCTGCTGCCTTGTCAAAATATCCCCTTAAATAATATTGATTATTTAACCCCAGGACACCATTTGTCCTGCTGATGATAAAGTTGGACAGCTTTTCCATGTATTCTTCTGGTGTAATACTGCCTTCTGCCACATAAGTAAGCCCCTTCTCCCAGCTTGCGGTAAGATCCGGATTTAGCAAAGATTTTATGGATGCATTCACCACGTCAAAAATCATTTCTCCCAAAAGCGTAGGTGTAATCACCTGAGTTTTCTTATTCAGAGACAGATATTTGTTGTTGATAAGCTTTTTTAAGATTTCGGCTCTGGTGGCACTGGTGCCAATTCCACTTCCCTTAATCTGGGCACGCAAATCCTCATCTTCAATCAACTGTCCTGCATTTTCCATGGCAAGGATAATGGAGCCGGAATTATAACGTTTTGGCGGGGAAGTCTCCCCTTCTTTTATAAAGAATTCCTTCGCTGCCAGAGAAGTGCCTTTTTTTAGATTCTGTACCAGTTCAATCAGAGAAGCATTTTTGCCCTGGGACTCTAATTCGTCTTCCTCTTCCTTCTTTGACTGATTTTCCGGATTTTTATCAGAGCGTTGATATTCCATCACTTTTAAATATCCCGGCTCCAACAGTACCTTAAAATTGGCAAAAAACCGTTCTTCCTTTACCTTTAAGGTCAACCCTACCTTCTGGTAAACTGCTGCCGGAAGGAAAATGCTGATAAATCTCTTTACAATGGTAATATAAACTCCGTAAGAAGTTTTGTTTAACGTAGATAAGGCACTTAACCCCTGACCGGTAGGAATAATGGCATAATGGTCTGTAATCTGCTTGTCATTTACATATCTGGTTTTGGCAAGATTTTTATACGTTCCGTTGGAAGCAATCTCACTTACAAAAGGAGATACCACAGGTAAGTTTCTAAGCCCATTTAGATTTTTATGTATTTCTTTTGCCACCGCTGTAGAAAGGACTCTGGCATCGGTTCTCGGATAGGTTACCAGCTTTTTTTCATATAAATCCTGGACTACCTTTAGGGTTTCATCCGGGCTGATTTTAAACAGTTTAGAGCATTCATTCTGAAGTTCTGCCAGATTGAATAACAGTGGCGGATTTTTCTTCTCCTTCTTCTTCTCCACTGCTTCCACCACAGCCTCTACCGGAGGTTCTGCTGAAAGTGCCTGAATTAACTCTTTTGCTGTCTTTTCTTCCTTGAAGCCATTTTCTTTGTATAGATACGGGGACCCATAATATTTACTGCCTTCTACCGCCTTCCACTCTGCTTCTATGATATTCTCTTCCATATTCTCTTCATAACAAGCTTTCAATAATACTCTGTAAAATGGCGTTTTCACAAATTCCCTGATTTCCCGTTCTCGGCGCACCACCATTCCCTGAACACAGGTCATAACCCGTCCCACAGACACCACAGAATACTTTTCCCCTAAATAATTGGCGATGGTATTTCCATATTTCAAGGTCAAGAGTCTGGAAAAATTAATTCCCATCAGGTAATCTTCCTTTGCCCTAAGGTACGCTGCTTCCGATAAATTATCATACTCTGACAAATCCTTTGCTTCCTTGATTCCTCGTAAGATTTCTTCTTCTGTTTGGGAATCAATCCATACTCTTTTTCTTTCCTTACCTTTTACGCGAGCCTCCTGTTCTACCAATCGATAGATATACTCTCCTTCCCGCCCGGAGTCAGTGCACACATAAATGCAGTCCACATCTTCCCGATTCAGCAATCCACTTACAATATCAAATTGTTTTTTTACAGACTTGATTACTTCGTACTTGAATTTTTCCGGAATGAACGGAAGGGTAGATAAACTCCATTTTTTTAATTTTTCATCATAGGCTTCTGGATAACTCATGGTAACTAAATGTCCCACGCACCAGGTTACAATGGCATCCTCTGCTTCCAAATACCCGTCCCCACGTCTTGTATTCAAATGCAGCGCCTTGGCAAACTCCTGGGCTACACTTGGTTTTTCTGCTATATATAATGATTTTGACATTTCATTTCCTCGCACTTTATTTTTTAGGCCCATAAGCCTATATCCCCTTATAGAACTCTTTTCATTGGGCTTTTCTCTCATCTTCTTACTACTTTTCCGATACTAGGTAATTTCGATAATTCGCCCACAACGTGTTTCCTCCCTATAAATCAATTCACGCTCTACATTGCACGATTGTTGTAAACTCAGTAGTTACATTATATCATAATCGTTCCAAAAATAACATGATAAAATACAAATTCCCAAACACAAAGCACCCCCTGCTTTGAAACAATTCATCCCAGGGAGTGCCACTGTTATTACTTTACTTTATTTTATTTTGTTTTACTGCTTACCAGTTTTATGGGCAATGCCAAAAATACTGCACCACCTACAATATTACCCAAGGTAACAAAGATAAAACTCATAGCAAGTTGTTTTACTGAAAGCCCTCCAAGTAAGAAACCTGCAATGGTAAAAGTTCCCATATTGGCAATACAGTGTTCAAAGCCCGCAATAACAAAGGCTGTAATGACACAGAACATTACCACAAGCTTACCAATCTCTGTCTCCATCTTCTTGCCTACAAAGACCGCAAGGCACACAAGATAGTTACAAAGAATACCTCTGATAAAAAGTGTCAGAGGGTCTAAGTCTAACTTTCCAGGAATAATCGCCTCATAGTATGTGGTTAAGATTCCCTTTGCACAGCCACTGGCTACCACAAGACCGCCAAGGATAAAAGCCCCAATAAAATTGCCAAGATAACTGAGAATCCAAACTCTCACTGCCGCACCCCAGTTTACTTTCTTCTGGTACACTCCCATGGCCATGGTCATGTTATTTCCAGTAAACAAATCACCACCGATAAAAACAATCAACACAATGGCAATGGAAAACAGGAACGCTCCCAAAAACTTTGCAACCTCTGGTGAACTCTCAAAAAATACTGCTGCTGTTACATTAGATAACACAGTTGCTACCACAATAAAAAAACCAGCAATCATGGCAGACATCAAATATTTAAACGGTTCCTTTTTGCTCATCTCGTATTTTGAAATCGCTGCACCTGCAAATGCATCTAATTCTTTATCATACATAATTCATACCTCTACTCAACAAAACATACAGATAGCCGTTTCAAACCTCAAAACAGCTATCTGTATGCGTACATACTCTTATATTATATGGTTGTGACTACTTTGCCTGAATATATCCCTGTGCCTTTAATAATTCTGCGCAAAGAACAGCACCACCTGCTGCACCACGAACTGTGTTGTGGCTCAATCCCACAAACTTGTAGTCATATACAGAATCCTCACGAAGACGTCCTACCGACACACCCATTCCGTTCTCATAGTCTACATCCAAAGTAACCTGTGGACGATTGTCTTCTTCTAAATACTGAATAAACTGCTTTGGTGCACTTGGAAGATTCAATTCCTGAGGTAATCCCGAAAACTCCAC
Organism: uncultured Lachnospiraceae bacterium; assembly: GCA_902767135.1. GTDB lineage: Bacteria > Bacillota > Clostridia > Lachnospirales > Lachnospiraceae > RUG11237. The sequence goes on from CACXGE010000121.1 coordinate 6,853, forward strand.
CATAGCCTTGATTAAATCTTCTTTTGCAGGCTTCTTGTCAAATTTAACAAATACAGCAGCTGTATGTCCATTCAATACTGGAACACGGATACACTGTGAAGTAATCACTGGTCCGTCAGCCTTTACGATTTCACCATTTTCAATTTGTCCCCATAATCTTAATGGTTCCATTTCACTCTTTTCTTCTTCTCCTCCGATGAATGGAATGATATTACCTTCCATTTCCGGCCAGTCTTTAAAAGTTTTTCCTGCCCCTGAAATAGCCTGGTACGTTGTAACAACAACTTCTTTTACACCAAATTTCTTCCATGCTGTAAGGATTGGAGCATAGCTCTGGATAGAGCAGTTTGGTTTTACTGCAACAAATCCTCTTGTGGTTCCAAGACGTTTTTTCTGAGATTCGATTACTTCAAAATGTTCCGGATTGATTTCAGGTACTACCATTGGTACGTCCGGTGTCCATCTGTGGGCACTGTTGTTTGAAACAACCGGTGTCTCTGTCTTAGCGTATGCTTCTTCGATTGCCTTGATTTCATCTTTTGACATGTCTACGGCTGAGAATACGAAATCTACTTCTGCTGCAACACGTTCTACTTCATTTACATTCATGACAACCAACTTCTTCACACCTTCTGGCATTGGAGTTGTCATCTTCCATCTATCACCTACAGCTTCTTCATAAGTCTTTCCTGCACTTCTTGGACTTGCTGCCACGGTTGTCACCTCAAACCATGGGTGATTCTCTAATAATGCGATAAAACGCTGGCCTACCATTCCTGTAGCACCAAGGATTCCTACTCTTAACTTCTGACTCATTGTTCATTCTCCTCAACTTCATGTATTTGGTTTTCGTGTACGTCTATCACGCACACTTGTTTTCCTATTAACGTATACTAAACTATTTTTAAGAAAAAATCAACATAAAATCATACAATTTTCCAAAGTTCTTAAATAAATACAAAAAATCCCCCTTGATTTCTCAATTTTCGGGGGATTTTCCTAACACTAACGTGTCTGTTCAGAACTACTGAACAGATACAAACTATCTTAAATTATTTTTTTGTATTCTTCGATTACCTGCTTCATGGCTGCCTGGGAAGGTGCGCCGATGGTCATACGCTTTTCCACACAGGTCTCCAGGCTGATAGCATCATAAATATCCGATTCAAATACCGGGGATATCTCCTTGTACTCCTCTAAGGTCATATCCAATAAAGATTTATTATGATCTATACAATAAAGAACAAGCTTTCCTACGATACCATGAGCATCACGAAATGGTACTCCTTTGACCACCAGATAGTCCGCTGCATCTGTGGCATTGGTAAATCCATTCATAGCTGAGGCTGCCATTCTCTCTTTGTTAAATTTCATAGTCGATACCATACCTGTAAAAAGTGCAAGACATCCCTTTACCGTATCCATAGCATCAAAGGTAAGTTCCTTGTCTTCCTGCATATCTTTATTGTAAGCTAAAGGAATTCCCTTCATTGTAGTTAAAATAGACATTAATGCTCCATAGACACGCCCTGTCTTTCCACGTACCAATTCTGCAATATCCGGATTTTTCTTCTGTGGCATAATACTACTTCCCGTACTGTAGGCATCATCCATCTCCACAAACTGGTATTCATTGCTGTTCCAGATAATGATTTCTTCACAGAAACGGCTTAAGTGCATCATGATTGTTGCGGATGCCGATAAAAATTCAATGACATAATCTCTATCTGACACAGAATCCATACTATTGAACGTTGGTCCGGCAAATTCTAATAATTCCGCAGTATATGCCCGGTCTAAAGGATAGGTTGTCCCTGCCAATGCCCCAGAGCCCAACGGGCAGAAATTCATTCGTTTTACAATATCTTCCATTCTGGATAAATCTCTTTTGAACATTTCAAAATAAGCCCCAAAATGGTGTGCCAATGTAATGGGCTGAGCCTTTTGCAAATGGGTAAACCCTGGCATATATGTCGCCGTATTTTCCTCCATGATTTTTAACAAAGCCTTTAACAAATTCTTAATCAAATCCTGGATTTCTAAAATTTCATCCCTTGTATAAAGTTTCATATCAAGAGCCACCTGGTCATTACGGCTTCTTCCGGTATGTAACTTCTTTCCTGCATCTCCAATACGGTCAATGAGGTTTGCTTCCACAAAACTATGGATATCCTCATATTTATCACTTATTTCCAGGCTTCCATTTTCCACATCTGCAAGAATCCCCTGCAACCCATCTATAATCTGTTTCTTTTCATCTTCTGTGAGAATTCCCTGTTTTGCAAGCATAGTAACGTGTGCGATGCTTCCTCTGATATCCTGACGATAAAATTTCTGATCAAAGGAAATGGATGCATTAAAATTATATACTAACTGATCTGTTTCTTTGGTGAATCTTCCACCCCACAACTGTGCCATAGTGTCAACCTCTCTCTACTTGTTTTCTTTTTTCATTTATATCTGTTCAGAGCCACTGAACAGTCGCTCTCATTCTATCATTCTGTCTACTGCTTTGTCAATTCCAGACTGGCAGATGCATTGATTGGAAGGTTGGTATATATATTTCCTTTCAAGTCTGCCCATGTTCCCGACAAAGCAGCCACCTGTACTCCCGTCTTAGAGGGCGTGTAAAGTTTTACAAGACTTCTACACCCTGCAAACATATCTCCCATATACGCTGTTACGTTACTGGTATCAAAATTGCTGATGTTCAACGTCTGTAAGCTGCTACATTCCGCAAACATTCTGGACATATTGACCACATTTTCCGTGTCAAAGCTTTTTAACTGCAGATTTTTTATGGTTTCGCAACCATAAAACATGGTTTCCATAGTTCTCACAGAGGATGTGTCAAATCCATCAAATTCCAACTCATGCAACCCCCTGCATCCCTGAAACATTCCTGACATATCCTCAACTTTACCAGTTACCATCTGACTGATGTCTATCTTTGTCAAACTGCTGCAATCCCGAAACATTCCCTTTAACGAAACCACCTGTTCTGTAACAAAGTGGGATATATCTACATACTTCAGACTGCTACATCCCTGAAACATCCCTTCCAAACTGCTTACATTGGATGTGTCAAACTTAGACACATCCAATGTGACAACTTTGCTGCAGCCACGAAACATTTCATTTAACGCCTTTGCCATAGATGTGTCAAATCCAGACACATCTATGGTTTCTAAGTTATTGCACGCTTCGAACATTCCCCTAAAATCTGTCACCTTTTCTGTGACAAATTTGCTCACATCCAGCGCCAGGAGATTTTCGCATCCTGCAAACATATAACTCATATCTTTTACATTGTCTGTTGCAAATCCTGACACATCCAGTTTCAACAGACTTTCACATCCTGCAAACATATACTGCATATTTTCTGCAGAATGAGTATCAAATCTGCCCACATCAATCTCCTTGACAAATTCACAGTTCTGAAACATATAGCTGAAATTGTTTACGGTAGAAGTATCAAAAGTATACATATTCACTTTCTTTAAATTGGTACATCCTGCGCACAGAGACTGCATCCACTGAACTAGTGTAGTGTCAAACATGGACAAATCCAGTTCTTCCAAACCGCTGCAACCGGAAAACATTTCACTCATATCCGTCAGATTGGAAGTTATCCAGCCATCCATGGAAATTTCCGTCAAACTAGTGCAATTCTTGAACATTGCGTGCATGGTAGTCACATCACTTACATCAAACTGACTCACGTCCACCTGGGCAAGATTTCCAAAATCTTCAAACATACTCTCTGTATGGGTTGCACCTTTTCCTATTACCACTGCCTTTTTTACCTTGTCTTTATACTTCGCAAATCCAGGAGTGGCTCCTGTTACCCACATATCACCTTCTCCTCTTATGGTAAGTACATTCTCCTTATCAATCATCCAACTGGTCTGGCCGCAACTTCCTGAATATAAAATTCCTTCCTGAGTTCCCGTTGGCACCGGAGTGATAGATGCTTCTGCCAAAGGAATCGTCACTGTTGGTCTGGCTGTTGGTATCGGTGTAGGTGGAGTGGTTGGCACAGCGGTGGGTCTTGGTGTCGCTGTTGGAGTAGGACTTAGTGTCACCGTTGGTGTCGCTGTTGGAGCCACAACAATGACCTGACAAGAAGAAACTGCCTTTGGATTACTCAAACTTTTTACTGTAATCTTTGCAATCCCCTGTCCCACTGCAGTAATCTTTCCACTGCTGCTCACCTTTATAATCTTTTTATTAGAACTGCTAAACCCTACCTTCTTATAGCCATTTTCCGGTCTTATCTTTGTCACCTTTAGCTGATAGGATGTTCCTTTGACCATAGTCAAATGCCTTTTTGACAGTGTAATTCCTGTAGCCTTTTTGTATACCGTCACTTTACAATATGCTCTGACTTTAGAATTTCCCTTGCTTGTCACTCTGATTTTCACTGTTCCATCTTTTTTTGCCGTAATTTTTCCCTTGGAATTCACCGTGGCTATTTTGGTGTCCAAACTGGTAAAAGTCACTTTTTTACTGGCATTCTTTGGTGTAACCTTATCCACAGAAATGGTTTCCTTTTGTCCTACGTACATAGTCAATTTGCTCTTACTCAATGTAAGGCTTTTTGGTGCCTTTGTGGCCCCCTGCACCGGACAAGCCCCCATCTGTCCAAAAACAAGTGCATACACCATAATCATTACGGTTAATCTCTTTATATACTCTCGCATAGCTTTCCCTCCTTCTCATTATCCTTAGGAAATATCCTATTTTGATTCTTCTCTTTCTCTTTTCGAAAACACACAACCACAATAGTCCTGTCGATACATTCCATATTCGTTGGAAAGTTCCACCGAGCGCTGATATCCATTTTTCTTTTTAAAATCACTTGGCAGAAACTTTAGCTTACCATTCCCCAAAGCTGCAATTTCTTCCCCAATACGGTTCAACATTTGAGCATTTTTTAATGGGCTGATAGTTAAAGTGGTAGTAAAATAATCAAAACCTGCCCTGCTGGCATAATCATAAGCTTCCTGTAACCGAAGACGATAACAGGCAAAGCAACGTTCTCCGCCTTCCTTAATATGCTCCAACCCCTTTACCGCCTGATAAAATTTTTCCGGAACATAATCTCCTGCCACAAAAGAAATCTCATGTTTTGCCGGAAATTCTTTTATGAATCTTTCCTGTTCCTTCACACGCATTTCATACTCTGTTGGTGGATAAATATTGGGATTATAATAAAATACCGTTACATTAAAATACTCTGAAAGCATCTCCAGACAATAACTACTACAGGGCGCACAACAACTGTGCAAAAAAACACTTTTTACGCTTTCCTGGGATTGAGCCCTGATAATCTGTTCTAATTCTCTCTGATAATTTCTCTGATTCATTTTCTTATCTCAGACGTTCCACTTCAAACTTCATCAAAGTTTCCAAACAGGTCTTAAGCCCTTCGTAGCGTTCTGGCAGCGGACCCTTATCCACAGTTACATCGATTGCTGTTGCCATATCATCAATCAGCCTGTCATCTAGTCTGCTGCGCAGACTTACCAACACCTGCAATTTTTCACTAAAAGTATCGGTATCCAGAAATTCTAGTAAAAACGGATTTATTTCACCCTCTTGGGAAGTGGTCATTGCATTATCTTTCTTCGGCACATCCTCTGTGATTTTAGCAGCATTTTCCCGGTCCTCCCAAAGTCGTTCCTCTTTTAACGCCTGGTTTTCCTGCTGCTGATGAAGCATTGCGACCTCAGTGACAATCCTTGAAACATCCAGCTTTTCTTTCTCTTTATTCTCATATCTTTCCTTAGGATTTTGTGGAAACAATGCCGAAACCTGAGGTTTTCTCTCCTTAACCATATCAAGACTTCCATCATCTTTTCGCTTTACCAGTTCAAAACGGTATTTTTGTGTAACCATTGGATACTTGTCATGGTCAACCTCGTCAAGAAACATAGGCAGAGGTCTGGCATAAGTTTTAAAATCATCATACAATGCCTGGTAAATTACCAGACCTTCTCCAGTCTCTGAATGTTCTGCAACCGCTACTATCTGGTACAGATTATTCTTAAAATGTCGATATATTTCTCCTATCTTAGGGATATTTCTTCCTTTCATAATTCACCTCTCAATTTGTCCAAGTATACTTGATACCACTTAACAAAAAAGACTACCCTTCGGTAGTCTTCTACAAAGCTTCGAATCGGACTCGAACCGACGACCCCTTCATTACGAGTGAAGTGCACTACCAACTGTGCTATCGAAGCATAAAGCAATCATATCTTACTTTGTGCGTAACATCAATATGGTAAATACTTTTGCTTTGCAGTTGTGCTACCAACCACATCACACGAGCATTACTAACTGATTGTATCATATATTACATAGTAATGCAAGAGATATTTTTTTATTACATATCTTTTGTAACCGTTTAGGTTACTGTACACCCCCTGTGTGCTCAGTAACAACTAAACAGTTACATCATTTTACTTATGTATCTTATTTTCTTATCTGTCCACTGCCATAAACAACATATTTATATGAAGTCAATGCCTTCAATCCCATTGGACCTCTGGCATGTAATTTCTGGGTGCTGATGCCAATTTCCGCACCAAATCCGAACTCAAATCCATCGGTGAATCTAGTAGATGCATTTACGTACACTGCAGCCGCATCAATTTCATTTAAGAATTTTTCTGCTGTCTTCACATCCTCGGTAATAATGGCTTCGGAATGCTTGGTATTGTATTTATTAATATGGGCAATTGCTTCCTCCACATTTTTTACTGTCTTCATTGAGATGATGTAGTCTAAGTACTCTGTTCCCCAATCTTCTGATGTGGCGGGAATCACATCCTTTAGCATATCACAAATCACTTCATCTCCACGCATTTCTACCTTGTGTTTTCTCAACTCCTCTGCCAGTGCCGGCAAAAGTGTATCTTTGATATCCTCATGAATCACAAGAGATTCACAGGCATTACACACCCCGATTCTCTGGGTTTTGGCATTGATGATAATAGGAATCGCCTTTTTGATATCTGCCGCCTTGTCCACATAAATATGGCAGTTTCCGGTTCCTGTTTCAATTACCGGTACCGTAGCATTTTCCACTACTGTGCGAATTAAGCCAGCCCCTCCTCTTGGAATCAATACATCAATATAAGAATTCAGTCTCATAAATTCCTTGGTTGTCTCTCGGTTGGTGTCTGTAATCTGCTGAATCACATCCGGGGTAATATGGATTTTTTCCAAAGAGTTTCTGATAGAATCTGTAATGCTCACATTGGAATGCAAAGCATCTTTACCACCCTTTAGGATTACTACATTTCCCGTTTTAAAACACAATCCAAAGGCATCTGCTGTCACATTTGGACGGGCCTCGTAGATAATACCAATCACGCCGATTGGCACTCTTTTTTGCACCACCTTTAATCCATTGGGACGTTCAAAGGTTTCTAGCACTTCTCCCACTGGGTCTTCTAGCCCGGCTATCTGGCGAAGCCCCTCAGCCATTGCTTCAATTCGCTCTTTTGTCAGCAAGAGTCTGTCTAGGAGCCCTGCTTTCATGTTGTTTTTCTTTCCGTTTTCCATGTCAATGGCATTCTGTTCTAAAATCTTGTCTGCATCTGCCACAAGACCATCTGCCACTGCAATCAGCGCCTTATTTTTTTCTTCTGTTGTTAGTTTTGCAAAAATCGGCTTTGCCTCCTGGGCTGCCATTCCTAATTCCTGTAATGTTTTCATACTTATGCTTCCTCGTTTCTTTTTATTATGTACACACCATTTTCTGTGACAATTCCATCTACCCGGACATCAAAAGGTTCTGTCACAATCTTTTTGCTTATCTGACATTCATATGCCAACGCAAACTTCACTAAGTTTCCACATTCTTTCCTATAGGTATTCAGATACCTGTCATAGTATCCGCCACCATAGCCCACACGGCCTCCTGCCATATCAAACGCTGCACCGGGAAGCAACATAAGAATCTCCTGACCCCCGGGATGAACCAGCTTACATTTGTGACTATCGGGTTCTAAAATCCCCTGATATCCTGACAGCAAATCGCTTCGTGAGTGGATTTGATAAAACTCCATGTGTCCATCATGATCTATGACTTTGGGCACTGCCACCTTTTTCTTCTGCTGCAGTGCCCTGCACAGCAATTCTCTCGTCTCTACCTCGCTTCTGTAACTGACATAGCAAAACAACCACTGACAGTTGTCATATTGTGGTAGTTCTTCTAGGAACCCTTGAATCCTTCTGCTGGCTTTTTGTCTGTCTTCTTTTGAAAGACGATTTCGAATTTCCAGGTATTCTCTACGCATCTGTGTCTTTGCTGTATTTATGTCTTCTGTACTAATTTCCTTTTTTTCCAAATTTCTCACCTAGATTTGTTATGGTACCATCTTCATTTTGGATGGAGATATTGTTTAACTGGCTTCTCACATTCATCTTCATGGCATTGATAAACTCTTTCCTCAAAATCTCCTGTTCCTTTTTTTCAGCATCCGTCAACCCTTCCGCCTTTGACTTGTGATATAATTCATTAATTCTTGCAATCTTTTCATCATTCATCATAATTCTATTCTCCTAAAAATTCTAAGGTGTCAAATGTTCCATCAAACTTCCCTTTGAACACAGTTCCCACCTGTTTTCCTGCAATAATATCATGTAACACATGAAAATCTTCTCCGTTGGCAATGACCATGTCCGCCCCTGCTGTGGTAGCAATTTTGGCGGCATTTAACTTTGTGCTCATACCACCGGTTCCCACATCTGAGCTGCTTCCCTTTCCCATCTCCATCAATTCATCATCTATGCGTTCTACCACATCAATAAATTCTGCGTCCGGATTTTTATTGGGATCATCCGTAAACAACCCGTCAATATCAGAGAGCAGGATGAGCAAGTCCGCCTCCGCAATTCTTGATACAATGGCAGACAGGGTATCGTTGTCTCCAAACTGAATTTCATAAGTAGATACGGTGTCGTTTTCATTCACAATGGGAATCACCCCCATATCCATCAACTCAGAAAATGTATTTTTTGCATTTTTTCGGCTGGTTTCATCTATCACCGTCTTTTTGGTCATCAGAACCTGGGCGGCAATATGATTATACTCAGCAAAAATCTTCTGATATATCATCATCAATCTACACTGACCAATAGCGGCGCAGGCCTGTTTCACTGCCAATTCATTTGGTCTTTCCTTTAATCCCACCAAATTTCTTCCCACCGCAATAGCTCCAGAAGACACCAAAATCACATCTTTTCCCTGATTGCGCAAATCACACAATTCCCGAATCAAAACCTCCATTTTGTTCAAATCCAAACGTCCGGTTTCTTTATGGGTCAAGGATGATGAACCAACCTTAACTACGATTCTCTTTTTATCCTTAAAGTTTTCTCTGATATTCATTTATCTGCTATCCTTCCTCTTGAATTTTAAAGCAATTTTTTCAGCCATTCGAACGCCATCCATCGCAGCAGATGTGATTCCGCCAGCATATCCGGCTCCTTCCCCACAGGGATATACTCCCTGAATATTGCTAAGGTAGGTATCGTTATCCCTGATAATACGAACGGGAGAAGAGGTTCTGCTCTCTACTCCACTGAGCAATGCGTCTTTACGGTCAAACTCCCTTATCTGCTTTGTAAAGCCATGAATCCCTTCTATCAAAGACTGATTTATTTCCTCTGGAAAAATATTTCTCAAGTTTGCAAGCTGCCACTGTCCACAAATGCTTGGAACTATATCTTTTAGTTCCCTGCTTTTTTGATTCTTTTCGAAATCTTCAAACAACTGCACTGGCACCTTGCCCTCACCTGCCTCATAGGCGGCCTTTTCCAGCCTTCTTTGAAATTCTACTCCTGCCAGAACATCTTCCGAACCAAAATCCTCCGGTGACACAGTAACCACAATAGCACTGTTGGCATTCTCTCCAGCACGGTCATGATAACTCATTCCATTTACCGCCAAATGCCCTTCTTCCGAGGACGCATTTACCACATAGCCCCCAGGGCACATACAAAAAGAGTATACCCCTCTGCCATTAGAGACCGTATGGGTCACTTTGTAGTCCGCTGCCTCTAAATATTTTGCAAACTCTCCATATTGGGATTTGCTAATCATTTCCTGGGGATGTTCCATGCGAAGGCCTACTGCAAAAGCTTTGGGTTCCATAGCCATTCCCCTTTCCTTTAACAGAGAAAAGGTATCCCTGGCACTGTGACCAATGGCCAGCACAAGCACCTGTACCGGAATTTTCTTTTCATCATTGATGGTGATACTCTTTAGTTCTCCATTCTCAATTTCCATATCGGTCATTTTGCTTTCAAAATAAAAAGTTCCACCCAACTCTATAATTTTATTTCTTAAGTTTTCTATGACGGACCTTAATACATCCGTTCCAATATGAGGTTTATTCACATACAATATGGACGGATCTGCTCCCATCTGAACAAAGGTTTCTAACACAAAATGATTGCGATATCCCTTTTCTTTTACCAGAGTGTTTAACTTTCCATCCGAAAAGGTTCCCGCACCACCTTCCCCAAACTGCACATTGGATTCTGGATTCAACTCATTGTCCTTCCAGAATTCCTGAATTGTCCGGGTTCTTTTTTCCACTGTCTGACCACGTTCTATAATTACAGGTGCATATCCATGCTGAGCCAAAAGATAGGCACAAAACAACCCGGCAGGACCTGCCCCTACTATCACTGGCGCCTCCCGCAACATCTCATGTCCTGGTTCTACAAAATGATAACTTTCCTTCGCCACCAGGGCAATATTGGGATTCTTTGCCTTTTTCAGAACCTTCCCTTCCTCTTTGCATTCCACATCCACACAGTAAATATACTTTACCTGAGTTTTTTTTCTTGCATCTATAGAACGCTTTTTTATCTTGTATGTCATGCCCTTAAGATTTGACACTTTTAAAGCTTTGGCTAGCTTCTGTTCCAGTTCCTTCTCTTCTTTGGTTGGATTCCCTGTCACATCCACCTTTATATTATTTATCCGTAACATATTTCACCCATCTTATTTTCTTATTTTCGTACCTTTCAAGTATACCCTTATAACATAAAAATGGCAAGGTTTCATTTTCATAAAT
>CACXGE010000122.1 GCA_902767135.1 uncultured Lachnospiraceae bacterium
AAAACAACTCAAATGCTACATCTACACCCGTGTATCCACCTCCATGCAGGTAGATGGCTACAGCTTAGATGCGCAAAAAGATAAATTGCATAAATATGCTGATTACCAGGATATGATTATCGCAGGCGAATACTCTGACGAAGGTAAATCTGGTAAAAGTGTGGAAGGAAGACCACAGTTCCAGCAGATGCTTGGGGATATTGAAACAGGTAAAGACAACATCGATTTTGTACTCGTATTCAAGTTATCCCGCTTTGGGCGAAATGCAGCGGACGTATTATCCTCACTGCAGAGAATGCAGGATTTTGGTGTCAATCTTATCTGTGTGGAAGATGGTATTGACAGTTCCAAGGACGCAGGAAAGCTTATGATTTCTGTGTTATCTGCGGTGGCAGAAATTGAACGAGAGAATATATTAGTGCAGACCATGGAAGGTCGAAAGCAAAAAGCAAGAGAGGGTAAGTGGAACGGTGGTTTTGCACCTTATGGTTATCAGCTTATCAATGGCGAGTTACATATAGCAGAGGATGAAGCTGAGGTAATACGTATTATTTACGATAAGTATGCCAACACAACTATGGGCATTGCCTCTATTGCCACATTCCTTAACAACAGCGGATACAAAAAGAAACTTCGCCAGAACAATACCATAGAAGGCTTTTCTACATCATTTGTAAAAGGTGTACTTGATAATCCTGTTTATTGTGGCAAGCTTGCATTTGGCAGAAGAAAGAATGAGAAGATTCCAGGAACAAGAAATGAGTATCATGTGGTAAAGCAGGATAACTATATGTTAAATGATGGTATTCACGAGGCAATTGTTTCAGAAGAATTGTGGAATCAGGTACACAAAAAGAGACAGGAAACAGGTGTTGCAAATATCAAAACTCACAGTCTGGATCACGAGCATATTTTATCCGGTATTATCAAATGTCCTATATGTGGAAGTGGTATGTATGGAAATGTGAATCGCAAGAAGCATCTAGATGGTGGTTATTACAGAGATTATTTTTACTATGCTTGCAAACACAGAACTTTTGTAAATGGTCACAAGTGTACTTATCGCAAGCAGTGGAATGAGGACAAAATTAATGCGGTGGTGGAAGAGGTAATTCGTAAACTTGTGAATAATGAAAAATTCAAAGCGGAGATTCAAAAGCATATTGGTAACAGTATTGATACGGAAGAATTGGACAGAGAGCATGCAGGCTTACAAGACAGATTAAAGCAGGTAACTGGTGCAAAGAATAAGCTTGCAAATCAGATTGATAATCTGTCTGTATCTGATAAACACTACGATAAGAAATACGAAGATATGCAAGTTAGGCTGGACAAGTTCTATGATGAGATAGAGAAAATTGAAACTTCCATTGAAGCGGTGGAGACAAGGCTGTATAATATTAAACAGGAGAAAATATCCGGTGATAATGTGTATCAGTTCTTACTATTCTTTGATAAGCTGTATGACAGATTTACGGATATGGAGAAGAAGACATTTATGAAAAGCTTCCTCGAGGAAGTAAATATCTATGAGGCAGAACAAGAGGATGGCAGGATTTTAAGAAGTCTCAAGTTCCGGTTTCCTGTATTTTTCAATGATCAGGAAGTATATGAACTTGATTGGGACAACGAAAGTATAGTTGAAACGGTTGTTCTTCTTTCCAAGGGTGTGGTCGACAAGGATAATTATAGAAAACTGAAAGTCGATTTCTCTTTGGAAGATATGGATTTGACTGAGCTTAGAGGCAAAGCGATATATGCTCAGGTGAAAGAGTATATCCTGAAAGAGTTTGGATTAAAAGTGTCTTCGCTTTATATTGCACAGGTAAAGAAGAAGTGTGGTATTGAAACCGGAGAGAATCATAATTTGCCAAAGTCGGAAGGCGCTAGGCAACCTCAGGTAACGCCTGAGAAGGAAGAGGCTATCATGAAGGCATTTAGACATTTTGGAATAATAGAAGGTGAATAATATAAAGAAATGAATAAGGTTTATTTAGTTGAAGATGAAGAGATAATAGCAAGACAAATATCAATTCACTTAAAAAATTGGCAGATGGATGTGAAGGTAGTTGAAGACTTTCGAAATATAGATAAGGAAATACGAGAATTTGACCCGGACTTGATTCTTTTAGATATTAATCTGCCGTGTTATAACGGATTTTATTGGTGCGGAGAAATCCGTAAATTTTCAAAAGTTCCAATAGTTTTCCTGTCTTCTGCAAATGAGAACATGAATATCATTATGGCTATGAATATGGGAGGAGATGATTTTATCTCTAAGCCATTTGAGATGGATGTATTAACGGCGAAAATTCAGGCAATGCTCCGTCGAGCCTATAATATGGACTTGGCAAAGAAAAGTTTGGAATGTCAGGGGGTAGAACTGAACCTGGATGACACAAGTGTAACTGTTAACGGTAAAAGAATAGATTTATCGAAAAATGAATTTTTAATAATAAAAACGTTGTTTGAAAAACAGGGGCGGGTCGTATCAAGGGAAGAGATTATGGAACGTCTGTGGGGTAATGATGAATTTGTCGATGATAATACATTGACGGTTAATATAACAAGAATCAGAAAAAAATTTGAAGCGGAAGGTAAGCACGATTTAATAAAGACGAAGAGAGGTATGGGGTACATCGTTGGAGAAGCAGAATAATTTTCTTATTCACCATATACCGTTAATAATATATGGGCCGGTAATAACTGTAACTATATTGGTTGTAGCAACTTTGTATGAGCTTAATTTTGAATATATAGGTTATTTTATAGCATTTATATTATTAAGCTGGGGTGGTGCTGTAAGTATACAATTTTTGACTTACAGAAAGGCACAAAGTGAAGTACTAAAAGAGATAGCAGGTAAGGCTGAGGATGATCTGAAGTGGGAGATTGTAAAGGAAAAGGAAGATTTTTTTGCAATGTGGGCACATCAGATAAAGACCCCTATTGCGGCCTTAAATTTGCTATTACAATCTGAAGATGTAAATGTCAAAGAGTGCAGACAGGAGACTATACAAATAGAAAACTATGTAGAGATGGCTTTAAACTATCTGCGATTTGACAACATGAGCAATGATTTGGTGCTGGAGCCGGTATGTCTCGAAAGCATAGTAAAAGAGGCGGTTAAGAAACAAGCTATAGTTTTTATTTATAAGCATTTAAACATAAAACTGGAAAATATGGACTATGTGGTATTATCAGATGGTAAGTGGCTTTCCTTTGTTTTAGATCAACTTTTGTCTAATGCTTTGAAATATACAAAAGAGGGGGGCATTACTATTAGTGGTGAAACCGGAGAAGATACTTTTATTTTAAAAATAACTGACACTGGTGTTGGTATTAGAAGCGAGGATATGCCCAAAATTTTTAGTAAAGGTTTTACAGGCTATAATGGAAGAATGGATAAAAAGGCAAGTGGCATTGGATTATATCTTTGTAAAGGTGTTTGTGACAAACTTGGACACAGATTAGAAATAGAATCAGTTCAGGGAGCAGGGACTACGATATCAATACTATTAAATATGGATAAGATTAAAAAAGACGACCTTACAAAAATGTAAGGTTGGTAAGAGGAATTGTAAGTCAAATGAATGGCGGATCAATTCCTTTTTTGTTATTATTAGCTCAACAAAAACGAAGGAGAAATAACAAATGTCAGTATTAGAAGTTAATCACGTTAAGAAAGTATATAAAACCAGATTTGGCGGTAATGAGGTTACAGCACTGAAGGATGTGCATTTTAGTGTTGAGAGTGGTGAATTTGTTGCAATTATGGGAGAGTCTGGTAGTGGAAAAACTACTCTTTTAAACATACTTGCAGCGCTTGATAAACCAACAAACGGAAAGGTGCTGATTGATGGAAAGGATTTAACAGAATTGAAGGATTCAGAAAGAGCTCTGTTTAGAAGAAGTAATTTGGGCTTCATTTTTCAGGATTTTAATTTGCTAGATAATTTCTCACTCGAAGATAACATCATGCTTCCATTAGTGCTTGCAGGAAAAAAATATGATTATATGCAGGAAAAAATGATGCCAATAGCAAAGACATTAGAGATAGAGGAATTACTCAAGAAATATCCGTACGAAGTATCTGGCGGACAAAAACAAAGAGTTGCCGTAGCAAGAGCTTTAATTACGGAACCTTCTATTCTTCTTGCGGATGAACCAACTGGAGCATTGGATTCTAAAGCTTCTACAAATTTACTAAAGCAGCTTAGAAACATCAACAAAACAGGACAGACTATACTTATGGTTACGCATAGTAATGTTGCAGCAAGCTATGCGGACAGAGTAATGTTTATAAAGGATGGTGAGGTTTTCCATCAGATTTACAAGGGCGGGTTATCCAGAAGTGAAATGCTTGATAAAATATGTGATTCTGTGACAGTGCTTATGAGAGGAGAGAAGGAAAATGAATCTCAGGTTGATTAGTAAAATTGCAATTTCAGGAATGAAAAAGAATTATAAAACAATAATTCCATATTTTATAGCTGGAATAATGGCAATTTCAATCTTCTTTATTTTGGCTTCGCTTTCTGATTGCCCATATATTTATAAAAATGGAGTTGAGGCTTTTTACGGAGCAAAACAGATATGCTTATTTTTAGATATAGGTATTTATGTGGTTGGAATTTTTGCTTTAGTATTTTTGCTTTATGCTAATGTCTTTGTAATGAAGGAAAAGAAAAGAGAAATTGGATTATATGGAATATTGGGGTTGTCTAAGAAAAATGTAGCTACTCTGTTACTTTTTGAAACGTTTGTTTATATAGTTGTCTGTGTTTTTGGTGGCATGGCGGTTGGTTTGTTTTTAAATAAACTTATGCTTTTGTGGCTATATAAAATTGTTGGTCAGTCAAGTTTTAACGGATTATTTGTTTCCTTTAAGGCAATCAGAAATACAGTGCTTTTATTTTTAGGCATATATTTGGCAACATTTATTTTTAATACAATTATTACAAATACAGGGAATCCTATTGATTTGATAAAAAGTAATAAAACAGGTGAAAAAGAGCCAAAAGTAAAATGGATAAGAGTAGTAATTGGTGCAGTATGTTTAATAGCAGGATACGTTATAGCTTTGAGGACAAAAACAACACTTGCTGCGATGAGTAATTTCTTTATTGCGGTTGTGTTAGTTATGGCTGGTACCTACAATTTATTTATTTCAGGAAGCATTTTTTTACTAAAGCTGTTAAAAAATAATAAAGAATATTATTATAGGACAAAGCATTTTATTAGTGTTTCAAATTTGATTTACAGAATGAAACACAATGCGGCTGGGCTTGCATCAATTTGTATTTTATCAACAGGTGTAATTATTTTATTAAGTTGTGCCTCAAGCCTTATGGCACTTGGAGAACAGAATATAAATAGTATGTATCCTAAGGATGTCAGAGTAGATTCTTACGTGGCTAATCCATCTGATAAAGATACTCTGAAAGATTCTTTGGTTAAAGCGGCAGTAGAAAGTGACATCGATTATAATAATACGGAAGTGTTTTTATATCATACGGCTACTATTGAGAAAACTGTTGATGGTATAAAAAAGGTAGGCGACATAAAAAACTATGATGATTGCGCTCAGGTCTATTTGTACACATTAGATGAGTATAAGAATCATTATGACACTAATATTACTTTGGAAGAAAATGAAATAATCTTTTACTGTTCAAAGACAAAAAATGTTAAAAACTTTACTATAAATGGCAAGGAATATATAGTAAAAGATGAACTGCATCTTGAAGCTGTTAATGCGACCACAATGGTAGAGATGTCTTTATTCGATGCATATTATATAGTGGTAGACAATTTGGAAACTTTAGATTCTTTGAATAAAGAATTGGCTTCTTTTGAGGTGAAAGAAGGTTACTATAATGTGTTGGCAGGATTTAATACAAGGGGAGATTTATCTGATGAGCAAATAAATAGCATCAAAAAGGAGCTCGCTCAGTATGGAGAATATGTAAGCGTTGGATTCAAGCAGGAAGACAGAGTATTCTTTTATAATACTTATGGTGGAACCTTTTTTGTAGGAATGTTTTTAGCGATTCTTTTCCTTATGGCAACAGTAATGATTATTTATTATAAGCAGATGGCAGAAGGCATGGAGGATCAAAAAAGATATCAAATTCTTATGAATGTAGGCTTAACAAAGGAAGAGATACAAAAGACGATAAAGAATCAGGTAATGCTGTTATTCTTTTTGCCTGTAGTAACAGCTATATTACATATGGCGTTTGCAAGCAATATTGTCAGACTGTTTTTATCAATGATTTTACCGGTTGAAACAAAAACATTTATACTTGCAATTGCAATTGTTTGCATAATATTTCTTGTTATATATGCTTTGGTTTACAAAATTACTTCGATTCAATATTATAAGATTGTTAAGGGCGAATAATAGTATAGGATGGAATTTGGTGTATGAATGGCAACCTTTATTGATCGCGTAGATATCTTCCCAGAACGACGTGAGGATGGTAATTGGATTAAGAATATACCCTTCAAGTTTTATGTTCCGATTATGAAAGAGGGCAAAGCACCGGAGAATATCAAGGGTATTACACTTGATAAAGAAGACAATACAGGTGATTTAGTTCCCTTGGAAAAGTTAATGACATTTGAGTGCTTTGATTTATGAAGCGAGGGAACGTGGATTATTCTTGAAAGGCTATGAAAAGCCAGTTCCTCCAGTGATAATGTTTGTAGATGCAGCGGAATAGGAATAGTTATTTGATTTTACAAAGGCACATTCAGTCTACAGTAGTAGGTATAATGTGCCTTTGTTTTTATCATTTCTTCTTGCCTCTTCCGTTGCCTTTTGGCATCTTAAAAGCATCTGAATATCTCTGAAGAATATCTGTAAAGGTCTTGAATGCAGAATACAAGGCAAAAAAATATGACGAAAGATTTTTTGAAGAACATCGTGAACCACTAACGCTTTATAAGGCTGCGAAGGGAGCCTTTAAAAAATATGATGGCCCGATTCCAACAATCAGAGAACTCGATGAAGAATTTCAAAAACTACTTCAAGAGAAACGTCAGCTTTATTCAGAATATAAAATTGCTCGGGCAGAAATGCAGGAACTTTTAACTGCAAAGCAGAATGTGGAACAGTTTTTAGGAAAGCAGAATTTACCGGAGCGTGATATTCAAAAGAAGAAAGATGAGGCATCTCTGTAGATGAGGATTTTAGAAAAATGTTTTTACAGCTCCGAGCCGAAGGTGAGGTTTTGGGGGATTGGGGCGTGTAACCCCAACAAGCTAAATCGATATTCGCTATCGAATATCATTGCTTGCAATCTTTTTATGAACTTGTTTGAAAAGGAAAGGAATTTAG
>CACXGE010000123.1 GCA_902767135.1 uncultured Lachnospiraceae bacterium
AATGCTTACGCATGCAAAATTGCCCGATTTTTGTAAAATCTACATTTTCTTACGGTGTCAGCAGTAAATGCTGACACCTGTACTGAACAGTTACAAAAAATTCAACAATGTATTCTGTGATAATTTACTTGTGGCTGTAAGGGAAGCCTGATATGCGGTTAACGCTGCCTGATATTCAATCATAATTTCCTCTAAGTCCTTATCTTCATTGGAGGACTTTAATTCCTGGAAATTGGCTTTCTGCTCCGTCATACGGTTATTAATCACATCCAGACGATTCTGTCTTGCACCTACATCTGTAATCTGAGTATTAATTTTATTCAGATAATTCTGGAAATTTGTCATTCCCTTTTCGTAGGCACTTTCTAACTTTTCATTGGCAATGTCTAATTCTCTCTGAACAGCCTCAATCATGGAATCATACGTTATCTTATCTTTGCTTGTCGCAGCGTTTTCTGCCGCTGCCTTTAGCTTGGAGAGCTTATCCTCGATATCCAAAGAGTGGGAAACCATGTCAATCAACTCACTGATATCCCGGTTGGCTGCCTGGTCAAAGGCATCACTTGCCTCCACATTCACCTTGATTTCCTGATTAAAGCTCACCGCATAATTGATATCCGAGCTTTCCTTTACATGGGTGATTGGATTATTGGGGTCTGTCTGGTTGACACAGTCAAAATACTGTTCCGGTTTCAGCTCATATCTTTGGAATCCTGTCTTGTCGTAAGTAAAGCTCATTGGTTCCTTTCCGTTTACCGCCCCTAATGCACCTAATTCATTGGCAATCTTATCACCCATAATCAGTTCTCCAGTTTCTGCCACTAATCGAATCTCATAGTCGCCTAACTTTTCCGTGTAGGAACCATCTGCAGCGACTCCCATATATGCTTGATCCTCACCATCTGTAATGGTAAACGGCGTTACTTCCTTCTCATAGTTGGCAACCACACTGCCAATTTGCTTACATGCCGGAGTCAATTCAATACTAAAGGAAGAATTTTTTTCTCCTTCTAAACCTTTTGAATAGGAGGCATCTGCTGTTGTAATCATAATATTTCCATTGTTTAGATACTTAACTTCATTCGCCCCGGATTTAGTTGTCACACGACCTGTCTTATCAATCTCATATTTATTTGTTCCTGACGCAGTTGTCACTTCAACAACCTTAGTATCATCTTCATTATTAGTGATGGAAATCTTTGTCCCATTAATCTCGGTTTCGTTTTTAACACCCCTGATACCATTATTTATTACCGATTCATTTCCCGGGGTTGTCTTTACCGCCAAAGTGTCTACCGCCTTGCTATAGTTTAGCTTAAACGTTTGAGCAGGATGAGCGTTTTTGTCAAAATCAAGACCATCATAACCCAGACGCATACGATAAATCTCATTTTCCTGTGGCATATCGGATGTATTGACAGGCTTGATATTGTTAATGTCAATATTTGTCTTCTGTGAGATGTAGGTCATCTTGGTCACATCCGATGCGGACAAGGTTTCGGTGATGGTATAGGAGGCATCATCATCTGCCTTTTCAAATACCACATCCATATCTGTATAATATCCGCTGAGAACAGTGCGGCCTGCATAGTCTGAGTTGGCCTCTGCATAAATCTGTGTGGACAGATTCTTTAGCTCAGTGAGTAAGATTCTCCTGTCCTCTGTGGTATTGTCTCCGTTGGCAGCCTGCTCACACTTTTCATACATGGTCTGCATCACATCCCGGATATTGGTCAGTGCATCGTTGGTTACCTCCAGCCAGTTGTTGGCATCCGGAATATTTCTGTCATTGTACTGACAAATTTCATTTAAGCTGTTGCGCAGACGCAGGGAACGGATCGCCGTCACCGGATCCTCTGATGGTCTGGAAATCTTCTTCTGGGTTGTCATCTGGGTATTTAATGAACTCATGGATGACTTGTTTGAATTTATATTGCTCATGGCATTTTTGGTTACCATGGTGTTTGTAACACGCATTCCCATTTTTATACCTCCTATACTCCTGTTTCTAGGATCAGTCGATCATAGATTTCTGTCATAATCTGCATCATTTTTGCAGATAAATTGTACGCATTCTGATATTTTACCAGATTCAATGCCTCCTCGTCATTATCCACCCCTGAGATAGATAATCTCTGCTGGTCAATGGTTTTTCCTATATTATCATAATTTTTTGACATAGTTTTTGATCTTTGCGTATCTAGGGCGATATCAGTTATGAGACATTGCAAAAATTCTTCTGTGGTTCCTCCATTGTAGAAATTCTTAGCTCTTCGCAATTCTTTTAACTGATTTAGAACATCTACCTGTTCCACTCCCTCTCCCACATTTCCTGTGGTAGCAAGTCTTGAGGAATCTTTTACGAATTCATCTCGTACGGTAAAGTTGGCTGCTGTCAAACGATAGTAACAGTCTCCCCCAGTTTTATTTCCTTCATTTAACTGGAGTTCACTGCCATCCACGGAATCAATTCCGGTAAAGAAATTTCCCACAATATTTCCATTTAAATCCTGATTTCCTGTGTGAATTTCATTAAAGCTTTGGGCAAATTTTCTGGAAAATTCATTTAACTGTGATAAATAATATGGAAGCCCCATAGAGTCTACACTTTCACCTACACTTACAGTGGCACCTGCCATGCTGCCAGCAACCGTGCTTTGTCCCTCACGAAGATGGAAAATATAGTTTCCATCATTATCAATTTCAAAGCTGTCATAGGAAAGCTTAGCGTTGCGGATGGTTATCACACCCTGCTCCGGCAAATTAACCCCGTAGACACTCTGATATGCCGCAGGTACGCTGTCTTTTGAAATGGTTATGGTATTTTTTGCCACATCTACACTGCCAATGGTGCCGGAAAAATTCTCCTTATTATTACCATCACGGATATCGAACAGTGCTTTCAGCTGTCCCCCCATCTGTGGGTTGGTAGCACTAAATTCCAAACCGTTGCTCCACTCTAAATCATACAATCCTACCACATCTGTCTGATTTACTGTCTCCTGATTTGTTCTGGACTTTAATATAAGTGTGTTATAGTCACTGCCAGACACGAGAGTCTGTCCTGCCAGCTTTACTTTGTATGTATACATACCGGTATTGCGGGTAGGATCATTGCTGTCCTTAATTGGTATCTCCTCAACAGAAACCGGAACAATGTCAGAGAGTTTGTCAATCAATACAGCTCTCTTATCTCTCAGATCGTTTGCTCTGGTGGCAACGCTTCCTTCAATTACATTAATCTGCTTATTCAAGGTAGCTATCTGCTCTGCAATGGAATTGATTTCATTTACCTTAGACTTTATCTCTAAGTTCACATCTTCCTGAAGTCTCTGCAAATCCTGATAAATACTGTTAAAATAGTCTGTAAAACTTTTGGCAGACTGAATGAAAGAATTTCTGTAAGAAGTATTCGATGGATTTTTTGCCACTTCCTCTAATGCATTAAACATATTGCTGAACATGGCATTAAAGTCATCCATTTTACTGATACTAGAATCAGCACTATCTGCCACGGAACTTCCTTTAAAGTAATTTTCAATCTGCAGCATATAATAATATTGAGTTTCTGCTTCCCCTAATTTGGCAGAATTATCCCAGTATTTGTAGTCATAATAGATATCCCGATACTGGTTAATCCCATTTACTACAACACCTGCCCCCTGCATTCCTGCTGTCGTATTGGTTTTTAACGCATCTGCCGCTGTCTGCTCCACATACTGACGACAATATCCTTCCGTCTCCACGTTAGAGATATTGTGTCCGGTGGTATTCAATGCCGCCTGATAAGCATTTAACCCTGAATATGCAATGTTCAATCCATAAAATGTTGATGCCATACCTTACCTCCTCATTATGCTCCTAATGTATTCAACAAATGTTCTAACATTTCATTTACCACATTGATGTATCTTGATGATGCGTTGTATGCATTCTGAAATTTTATCATGTTGGCCAGCTCATCATCTGAGGAAACCCCCATAATCTCCTGCCTTGCAGAGTCCGTCTTGGCTGCCATAGTCTGCTGCCCCTCGGTAATTCCCTGATATACATACATCTGATTGGCCAGAGAATCTGTCATTGCAGTATAGTAGGTAGAAAAATTCATTTCTCCCTCCTCTGTGGGGTTTAAGGTAGCAAAAGACTCATTCCACTTCTGAATCATCAGCTGTCCGATGGTGTAATCCGTCTCTCCTGTGGTCTGCTCCAGCTTAATCAAGCTGGAATTTGCCAGCACTGCCGGATTAATCATAAGATTTCCTACCGTGTATAATCGGTTGTACTGGGTAGCTCCTTCTTTCACTGCCTGATAATTTCCGTTTATGTCTAACATCGGATTTCCTGCATCATCCACTAAATATCCACATTCATCTATCTGTTTATAATAACCATTGCCATCTATCTCATATGAGCCATCGGCTTTTTTCTCATAGCGTTCTGCCTCTCCAATACGGATAAACAACTCCGTGGGTGGTTCCTGAGTATTATTTGTCCCGTCCACCTTGGAATAATTATCAATACAAAGTGCATCGTTTATCATATCCACCACACCGTGAACCAGCTGATCAAACTCTGCCTGCACCTTCATCACCACAGAATATCCAATATTTTTCTCATAGGCTCTGGCTGCTTCCTCATCGGTCATCACAGAATCCTTCACTGCCTGATTCAAGGAAGAAATATCAGTATAATTGGCATGATGGTCTCCTCTTGCCATAATCAACGCCTTTAGAGAACCTACATTGGTATCATTTTCTGTAGAAATCTCCAAAGACAAATCAAACACCTCTGCATTTCCTTCATGCTTCCAGATGGGTGTGTGAAATCCTGTGACACTGTCTGTAGTGTAACTCATCTTATTTACGTAATCTTTGGTCACAAATTGAGAGCCTTCGATTTTCACTGTCACAAATCCTTCCGGGTCTGTGTCATAGCTGATATTTGCATATTTTGACAATTCATCTAATGCCTGATTTCTTGCATCCCTATAGTCATTTGCCTCTTCCACTCCACTTAATTCAATTCCCACGATCTTATCGTTTAAGTATTTAATTTTTTCCCCTAGTTCGTTAATCTTATTTACCTGGTTTACCACCTGCAAATTCAGATTATCCTGATACTCCTTGATACTGTCATTGATTGCCACAGAACGCTGTAAAAATTCACTTGCCTTTAGTACAAAATATTCTTTGTCTACCTTGGTGGGGTCTTTTTCCAGTTCTGCAATGGACTGCCACAATTCCTTCAGACAATCCTGGTAACTAGCTCCATCTAATTCCTGAAAAAATCCCTCTAATTCCGCCGCTGCCTCATAACATACATTATAAAATCCTGCCCGTCCTGTTTCCTTACGGTACTCCTTGTCCAGAAATTCATCACGAACCTGCCGCACATCGGTAAGCGTTACCCCTAACCCTACCTGCATATTACTGATAGATGCATAGCCTATTTTATTATACTGTTTGTCCCCTTGAAGAATCTGCTGTCTTACATATCCTTCGGTTTCTACATTGGCTAAATTGTGTGCTGTTGTGTTCAACGCATCCTGTGCTGTCTGCAATCCGGATACACCTACATACAAACTTCCAAATCCTGGCATAATATTTCTCCTTCTTTACCTCTATTTCAATCTCAGTCTCTTTACCCCTACTGTTTTGCGTCAAATTTTGATGCCCCAATAAACAATTCTCCTGTGTTTATTGCACTTTTATCATAATTTGCAGTTTCCGGTGCCTGTTTCATACTCTTAACCAAAGTCATGTCAAAAGCAACCATCTTCAACAGTTCGTCTACCAACTCTTTGTTCTGCTCATTTATGGTCTGTACATTCTTCAACAACCGTTTCAGTTCATCATGTAAGCTTATTAGCTCCTTCTGTTCCTCTGGCTGGGAAGTCAACAACTCTGATAAACGCAATAAGGTCAAATCCTGTGGATTTTTGTTTAATACTTCTCCCATATCCTTGAGAATTTCTTCCCTCTTTTTATCAACGATATTTATAATATCGACCAATTTCTGTTCTTCTTCAGTAATTTTTTGTAATTCATCCACTTTTCCTTCCACCAAAACTGTTGTTTTCTTTTTTGACAGTTGGAAAAATTTTTCGTATTCTTCTTTTTCTCTGTGTAGTGTCTGTATTAGTTCCTGCATTAAACTTGCCACGTCTTTATCCCCCAAACTTTGTGATTTTAGATCTCATTAAAAATATTTATCATTTTTATCAGAAAAGAAAAGGGCTATAATTACCCTTTACGTAATTAAAGCCCAAGCATATCCTTATACTTTTCCATTAACTTATCAGCTAACTCACTGTTACTTACTTCATATGTCCCTGCTTCCATGCGGGACTTAATCTCTTCTACTTTTTCTGCCCTTACATCTGGTGTATCCGAAAGTGCCATCTTGGCAATCTGGAAATCTTTTCCCAGTTTTGAAATCTGCACCTCATCCTTTGCTTTTGCCTTCTGACTCTTTCCAGAATTCTGTGTCTGGGTTGTTTTATAAATCTGTGCCACCTGGCTTACTGCATCTATCCTCATAAGACTCACTCCTTTCGCCAGCTCTTAGCCGTATTGTTTGCTTTCTTGATATATTTATCGGTTGATTTTTCCCTTTCCTTATAGGATTTTTGCACATTTTTTACTTTTGTCACTTTCCACTATAAAGTGTAATCATTTCATTTGTTTTATATATATATTAAACAACTGTTTCATACATATTACATAGTTATTACATTTATTTACTTATTTTTACAATATATCGTCCCTATCCTTTTAAAAATTAACACTTTCAAAACAAATATTTTAAAAAAAATTACAAAACAGAAACCCCATGCTGGTAAATACATGGGGTTTCTGTTTTTATTTTGCTGGTCATAAAGTATCTGTGGGCAGTTACAGAAAAATATACTTACACACAAACAGTATTGCCAGAATATACATCAATGGTGTAATTTTCTTTGCTTTGCCACAACATAAATTGATGATTACATAAGAAATCACTCCAATGGCAATTCCTTCGGAAATACTGTACATTAAGGGCATACATAACAAGCATAAGTATGCAGGAATTGCCTCTGTCATATCATTAAAATCAATATCCAAGATAGCGGAAATCATCAAAAATCCCACAAAAATCAATGCTGGTGCCGTTGCAAAACTTGGTATGGCACAAAAAATCGGAGCAAAAAAGATGGAAAGCAAAAATAGAAATCCGCTTACTACCGATGACAAACCAGTCCTTGCCCCCGCTGCCACACCTGCTGAAGATTCTACGAAGGTAGTGGTGGTGGATGTTCCAAATACTGCTCCTGCTGTGGTAGCCACCGCATCAGCAATAAGTGCCTGTTTTACTCTTGGTAATTTTCCATCCTCATCCAGCATATCTGCCTTTGTGGCAACACCAATGAGTGTTCCTAACGTGTCAAACATGTCCACAAATAAAAATGCAGATAATATTACAATAAAATCTAACATTCCAATCTGTGAGAAATCCGCTTTAAACAGTTGACCTGCGGTTTTTCCCAATGCGGTAAAATCTGTCATTCCAAGGGCAGGATATAAAGAATAAAATCCACTCTCTGCATCCACAGTATACAAACCTGTTGCTTGACAAACCATACCCAGAATCCAAGTGGACACGATACCAATTAAAATTCCACCCTTTATCTTTTTTATAGAAAGGATTACGGTGATAAACAACCCAATCAATGCTAAAATGGCACAGATGCCTTTGGTATGAAACTCTCCAGCGAAATTTACATAGCTTAATAAAGTGGATGGATTATCCACCACCAAATAACATCCCTGTAATCCAATAAAAGCGATAAACAATCCAATTCCAACACTGACTCCCTTTTTCAAGGTTAAAGGAATGGCATTAAAAATCGCCTCTCTTATATTGGTCAATGATAAAAGTATGAAGATAATTCCCTCCGCAAACACCGCTGCCAATGCTATCTGCCAGGAATACCCCATAGAGCCACAAACCGTAAACGCAAAGTACGCATTTAACCCCATGGCAGGTGCTAAGACAAAAGGATAATTTGCCAGCAGAGCCATAACCATAGTTCCCACAAAAGCAGCCAGGCAAGTTGCCATCAGGACTGCTGTTTTGTCCATCCCACTTGCACTAAGCAATGTGGGATTTACCGCCAAAATATAAGCCATTGTCATAAATGTGGTAATTCCACCCATGACCTCTGTTTTGACATTTGTATTATTTTCCTTTAGATGAAACCATTTCTCTAACACCACAATTCCCCCTCTACGCTTCTATACCTAACAGTTCAGCCATAGGCTAAACTGTTACCAAATCGGGCAATGCTTACGCATGAAAAATTGCCCAATTTTTGTAAAATACACATTTTCCTACGGTCTCAGCAGTAAATGCTGAGACCTATACTGAATAGTTACGTTAAATACACATTTTCGCACGGTCAGCGCAGTAAATGCGCAGACCTGTCTGAACTGTTACTTCTATACTACATAATCTAAGCAAGTCCTTTGTGCAGTATAGGGTCGAACTTTGCTGTCAGCCACCGCTACATGCTCCGGGTGGATTGCGTAGGCTTGCAATGCTTCCTCACTTTCAAAACTAGAGTCCAACATTACATCTGCATTGGAACTGGAAAGTCCATTGGTATTTACCTTGATTTCCAATAGACCTGGAATTTTTCCTGCCAGCCCTTCTAAGCCTTCTTTTATACCGGCTTTGATTTCTTCTTTTTTCTCACTGTCATACTCATCCTTAAGTTTCCATAAAATCACGTGTTTTACCATTTGTATTCTCCTTTTCATTCTTCTAATTCCAGACTTACAATCTGTTCAAAATAAATTTGGGACCTATCCTGAAAAATAAGTCTTCTCTCATAAGTATCGACCTTTTTTAGTCTTTCCTTTACCGTGCAGTACCTTCCCCCCTGTTTCTTGTTGTCAGGCTCAAAATAAGTTACTGCTACCACAGGCTGACATTCTATTCTGTCTATAATTTTCTGCAGGCTTCTGTCTAATTCCTGCTTCACTTCCTCATCATACTCTACCTTCTGTTCCACAAACCGACCTGCCTCGTTGATATTGTCTCCATGTCCGCTCAGCGCAGCAAAAGGGGAAAATTGTGCTGCCCGATTTAAGAGAGACATATGGGGATGACGGTCTGATTTTTGGTAAGGCAAATCAATAATATCTTTATATTTTTCCTCTGCTTTTATCTTGTCCTGTTTCATCTTTATTATGCCTTATGCCCACCAATCTGCTCATTTCGTTGTTTGGTCATGGCTCCTTCCTCAAAATTCATCCCTTTTAACACAGCATTCTTTCCAAATTTTTTCTTAATATCCACCACTGCTTTCTGCACCTTCTTTTCTCTCTCAAGTTCCATTTTTTCTTGTTTCTCTTCCCTCTGTTTCTTTTCAAAGTCTTCGAATAAAGACAACTGCTGGTAGCTTTCCTGATTCTTTACTGTATTCTCTCCCACTACATGATTTGCGACAATGGTAACCCTGCGAATCAGCAGTTTTTCATTGATAATTCTATCATACAGTTTCATAGCAGCCTCTACAATCAATTTGGTAGAAGAAGTCTGTCTTACCATATTTTCCGTCCCATGCGCCTGTTTGGGAACCCGTCTTCCATAATTGTCCACAGTCACCTCCCCTTCATAGGATTTCCCAATTTTTTTATCTGTAAGATTTTCAATATCGTATCCTATGGTGAGTACAATCTGATCTGTAACCAACCCCTTGTCCACTAAGTCCAAACTAAGCAAATCCGCCATTTCCTGTACAATAATTCTTCCCTTTTGGGTATCATAGGGGCACTGTAAGACCTGCCCGGAACTGATACTGTTATTTTCCGGACGATATTCCTTAATCTGCTGTATGGTGCAAGGTTCATAGCCCCAGGCATGGTCAATCAACAGTTCTGCATTTACCCCAAATAATTTATATAATAAATCTTCGTTGTAAAAATCCTGTGGTTTTCCTATGGAACATCTGGCCACATCCCCCATGGTATACATTCCATAAATTGCAAGTTTATTGGCATACCCTTTTCCGACTCTCCAAAAATCAGTGATAGGCGTGTGATTCCACAGTATTCTTCGATAACTCTCTTCATTTAAACTGGCAATCCGGACTCCATTTTCATCGGCATCCATATGCTTTGCCACGATATCCATGGCAATTTTACACAAATATAAATTGCTTCCAATGCCAGCCGTTGCTGTGATTTTTGTTTCCTTTAGCACATCCCGAATCATAGTTTGGGCCAGTTCTTCTGCTGTCATTTTGTACATAGTTAAGTAACCTGTTACATCCATAAATACTTCATCAACTGAATATGCGTGCATATCCTCTGGAGCAATATATTTTAAGTAAATTTCAAAAATTTTCTTACTGGTTTCCATGTAAAGCGCCATTCTCGGTGGTGCTGCAATGAAATCCAATTCCAATGCCGGGTTCTGCTGTAACTTTAAAATATCACAGGATTTTCCCACGAATTCCTGATTTGGTGCCTCTCTTTTACGCTTGGTATTAATTTCCCTTACTCTCTCCATCACCTGGAACAGTCTTGCCCGTCCTGGGATTTGAAAGGATTTCAAAGAAGGTGTTACTGCAAGACAAATCGTTTTCTCCGTACGTGAAACATCTGCCACTACCAGATTGGTAGTCATCGGATCTAAACCTCTGTCTGCACACTCTACAGAGGCAAAAAATGACTTTAAATCAATCGCAATGTATACTTTCTCCTGATGTGTATTCTGTGTTTTCATAGTCCCTCCTATCTCTTCCTATCCTTGACATTTCATCCAATCCCAATTCCCCTTTTTCTCTCATTACATTGCAGTAGGGTCCACAAAAATCTGTAATTTTCCCGGGTGATAACTAAAGTAGATAAATGCAATGATATGAAATACTATCACTCCGTATAATATCCAGGTCAATGTATCATATGTTTTTTCTTTCCCAGCCTTTAATATGTGAGCCATCAGACAAAATGCCAGTGCCACGCTGACATAAAAGATAGAAATATCAATAAAACTTTTCCCAAATCCAAGACACCCCCGGTAAGTGTAAAAAAACACCGGAATCAGCCAAGTTGCCGCAAGCACTCCTGCCAAAGATGCAAATTCCCCACTTTTATACTTTCTCTCTACCAGACTGCACAACAGAAAATGAAAAAGCAACATAGGGTAAAATGCCAGTTTCATATGTTCCCAGGTTGACTCATTTACCGGAAAGATATATCCTAAACATTTTATTTTTCCGAAAAAATCATAAGCGAAATGACTGAATGTCCCCAGCAACATGACCCCTAGCATTCCCCACCAAAGTACCTTTTTCATGTCCTTCTTCAATAATTCCATATTATCACACTCCTTGAGTGTATTGTATGCAATTTTTGATAGAAAAATTAGTGTAACTATTCCGTACAGGTGTCAGCATTTACTGCTGGCACCGTAAGAAAATGTAAATTTTACAAAAATCGGGCAATTTTGCATGCGTAAGCATTGACC
>CACXGE010000124.1 GCA_902767135.1 uncultured Lachnospiraceae bacterium
GGTAGCCTGTTTTCCTGACTTTAAGGTCAGGGAAATCACCGGATACTGTCCCATGTGCTTTTTGTATCTTTCCTCTTCTGTGGCAATCTTCTTATCTTCAAAAAGATAGCTGTAATCCTTCTTATTCCCCCTTTTATCATAGGCATCCTCAAAGTAATACTGTAGCATACTTAAGGTCAGCGTCTTTCCAAAACGACGAGGACGTGTAAATAGATTCACATCCGACTTCTTATCCAAAATTTCCTTCACAAGCATGGTTTTATCCACATAATAATACTCTTCTGTACATAATTTTTCGAAATTTTCCACTCCTATAGGCAATGGTTTACTCATTTTACTTCCCTCCAATTCAAAACGTCAAAAATCCGATATACTTAACGATAGTATATCGGATTTCTTATTTGTTTACAAGTTTTACTTTACTTTGATAATGTAGGTGGTCTTATTCTGTGTCTGGTCCACTCCGTCCACCTGATAAGTCAAATCAGAATTATACTCAAACACCACTTCTCCTAAGCTGGTCATAAATTCTGTATTCATAGCTGGGAATTTTTCATACTCACATTTTCCAATATAAATATAGCTTACATTGTACTTATCGATAAATTCCTGTGCCACATTGATGTCTGTGGTAGTGAAGAAATTGCTAATATCGTTCTCTCTCTCTGAAACTTCTGCCGGGAAAGTACCTCCATCGTCTGTTTCCGTACTCACATCACTTCTCCACAACCATTCATGGGTTCTCCATCCCATAACTGTAGGAAGTCCGGTAATTACAGATACACGCTCATAGAACGTATAACTGTCACCGTTGGTTTCCAATACCACCTCTCCATCTTTTGCATTCTCATTTAACCACTGGGTTCCCAGTTCATCAGCATAACACTCTGTTTCCATAAACTTAGTTGCATCAATTCCCTGATAATTTTCTACTGATTCATGACCGCCAAACCAGGAATCAATGGACTGATTAAAATACCCAACCGTCATGACCCACACAATCAGCATGATAGTTGCAAGGGTACGAATCAGGTGCTTTCCCTGACACAATAGTTTCATCAGTGCATAACCAATCACCACCCCGTACATAATGTAGGCCTGATAAGTCAGCTTAAACATAGTATTGGCTCTGGAATATGCGCCCTCATAGATATCTTTTACATAGATTACCTCTGGCATAAAGGTCAACCCAATAGCACATAAGCCCAAGACAAACATAAATAAATCTGAGGTTTTCATAGAGTCAAAAAATCTGGCAACTACATTCATCTTTCTATTGTCATAATTCTTCGTAAACATTCCTGCCTTTGCATTGCGGTATATCATATTCACGATAAAAATGATAACAATCAGTATTGGAAGTCCCCACAACACTGCCAACTGATAAGCAGGTGTATGTCTGTCACACAGTTTAATCTGTGTTGAAATCTGCTGGAAATTCAATGTAAATGGTAAACATACTATGGTTCCAATCAGAAATACCAAGACACCTTGAATGGCAGTTAAAATCCATGTAAATTTATTGCAATTATATAACACAATGTTTGAGAACAAAATAATGGCACCACTTACCACATAATAAATTGGGAAGTCCCAGAAATTTGTGGTATGGAAAAAACCGATAAAGAATCCAATCAACAAAATATATGGTGAAAAGATTTCTTTTATCAAGGTAGTTTCCTCTTTTTTGTTCATAACATCCTTACGTTCCAAAAGCCAGGCAAACAGAACGCCCATAACGGTGATAACAAAGATAATATTGATTACATGGGCATGCACATCCCCAAGTACAAAGGAATAACATGGAAATTCGTGAATGGTCTTATCATCCACATCTGGATTATATCCTATATATCTGGTAGCATCCGGGAACCAATATCCTGTTTCTTCTACTTGCAGAAACTTCTGTGCCACTTTTTTAAACAGACAATATACAATATAATGTACATTTCCTGCATACACCACTGCAGTGGAAGAAATTAAACCTGCTAACACCGCAATTCCTCTTGTAAAATTATTTTCCATGAAAAATTTCTTTATTTTTCCCGGATTTTTCTTTTCTGTCACACTTTTATCATACATACTGTTTTCCATACAGCTTTTGATAGTATGTCTATATACAGCATTCTTGGAAATTTCTATGTCTTTTTCAAACACAAGCTGTCCAAAACAGTTACGCACAAGGGAATAGGTCAATGCAACTGCAAAAGCCGCAATTGTCATTAAGAATAAATTGTATCCATAATCCACACGGATTCCACATAATTTTCCAATAAAAGTTCCCACAAACTGACCTACATAATAGTAGTTAATGCTCTTTCCTGAAAACCATAAGTCTTCCGGTGGCATATAGTCCGAACGTTCCATAATACGCATGAAACCAAAATCCATAAACTTCTCAGTTCCATAAGCACTTGGATTAAAACCACGCAGATATACCCAATAGAAAAACGCCCCCATAAACAAAAATTCAACAAACAAAATTGCATTTAAATTCTTAAAGGTGAAATTAAACTTCCTTGTTTTCTTCTTTACAAAGACAAAATACGCTAATACCAAATTCAATATCAGCACAATGAGGCAGGATATAATACAACCCGCCTGGGTAAACTTTATAATCTTTATGGATGATAACAGCCACATGAGCCAGGAAATCAATGCCAGGCCAATGCTTTTTGAAAATATCCAGCCAAAATCATTAAATTTACGAAATAACACATATCCTAGCGGGAGACAACATACCCCTAATACCAATAAGCCAAACCACCAGATGAGTGTCCTTGTAAAATCCTCTCCTAAAAAGGATTTTCCTACAATCATGGTGAGCACAATCATAGCAGCAAGAATAATAGTTAAAATCTTTTCATATCCAAATGCTTTTCCACTGTGCATGATGACTTCTTGCGCATTTCCCGCTTCCTGAGCCACAGTAGATGTACCTTCCACTTTTCCTTCTACTGTTTTTTCTGGCGCAGTAAATGCTTTTTTATTCTTCTTTTTTGTTGCATTCTTCATGTCCTTACACCTTTTCCTTTATATTGTTTTCCCAATTACTCTGAAATCTTTCACAGCCTGTTTGCCAATACCTATAATTCTCTTTAGATTAATAGAGTTCACACCACCCTGACGTGGTCTAAAGGTAATGGGCAGATATTTCACAGCCAGATTATGCTTTGCATAAATGACCGAGATGATTACATTTGACAAATTATAATCCTTTGGAATCAAACCAATGTATTTTTTCAAAGTGCTGGTCTTCATCACACGGAACGGCGTGTTGGCATCTGTTACCGATACCCCAAAGCACAGCTTAATAACCAATTTTAAAGTCTTGGTAACAAACACTCTGGAAGAACCGTCTTCTCTCTTATTTCTGTGACCAATGACCATATCATACTGCTCTCTCAAATCCCAAAACTGCCAGAATTCTTCTGGTAAAGTCTGACCATCAGAATCTGTCTGGAAGATATAATCTGCATGATTGTCTATAGCATAATGATAACCATAAAGAATGGTGGCTCCATGACCACCATTTGGCTTTGTCACAGGTTCAAACTGTTCTAAGTTCCTCTCCTTTTTTATTTTCAACATAATGTCGTAGGTACTATCCTTACTTCCGTCGTTGATAATCACTAATCGACTTTCCTTACCGATCTTTTCTACCACAGGATACCAGTCATTCACAACATTTTCTATGTTTTCCTCTTCATTATACGCAGGAATCACAATATACAACTTGTCCATATTTTTCCCCTTTGTGTTATTTTTTATTTCTATGTATTTTTTACTTACACACTTACATACTATACATTTTTTTTATGAATTTTACAACAAAAAATAAGAATTTTAACATTTTCGTAACAATTCACTGTGTTTTATGGTAATATTTTTTTCTTATTCACAAAAAGGCTTACCAAGCCCCTGAGCCTGATAAACCCTTTTTATCATTTAGCATCAATACATTCTTAAAATATGATTACAGCTTCTTAATTCTCTCAATTGCAGCCAAAGTATTTTCATAAGTACCGAAAGCTGTAAGACGGAAATATCCCTCACCGCTTGGTCCAAAGCCGGAACCTGGAGTACCTACCACATTGGCATTTTCCAATAAATAATCAAAGAATTCCCAGGAAGTCATTTTGTCTGGTGTCTTCAACCAGATGTATGGAGCATTGACTCCACCGGATACGCTAAATCCCGCTGCACTTAATCCCTCTTTGATTGTCTTTGCATTGTTCATATAGTAAGCCACCTGGTCTTTTAACTGAGCCTTTCCTGCCTCGGAGTAAACAGCTTCCCCCGCACGCTGGACAATGTATGGAGCACCATTGTACTTTGTTCCATGGCGTCTTGCCCAAAGTCCATGTAATGCCACTCCATCACAGATTAATTCTTTTGGAATTACCGTATATCCAAGACGAACTCCTGTAAATCCTGCATTCTTAGAAAAGCTCTTTAATTCAATGGCACAAGTTCTTGCTCCTTCACATTCATAGATAGAATGTGGAACATCTGTTTCTGAAATATATGCTTCGTATGCAGCATCATAGATAATCACCGCATTGTTTTTATTTGCGTAATCTACCCATTCCTGAAGCTGAGCCTTTGTAATGGTTGCTCCTGTTGGATTGTTTGGGAAACAAAGATAAATCAAATCCGGAACTTCCTTTGGCAACTCCGGTGCGAATCCGTTGGACTCTAAACATGGCATATAGATTACATCGCTCCATGTCTCTGCCTTTGCATCATATACACCGGTTCTTCCTGCCATTACATTAGAATCAACATACACTGGATAAACAGGATCACACACTGCAATCTTGCTGTCCGCTGCAAAAATTTCCTGAATATTAGAGGAATCACACTTTGCACCGTCAGAAACAAAGATTTCGTCTGCTTCGATTTCACATCCTCTTGCCTTGTAATCATTCTCTACAATTGCTTTTCTCAAGAATTCATATCCTAAATCCGGTGCATATCCATGGAAGGTTTCTGCCTTTCCCATTTCATCTACCGCATTGTGAAGGCTTTTGATAATCTCCGGTGCTAATGGCTGTGTAACATCACCGATTCCAAGACGGATGATTGTCTTATCTGGATTTGCTTCCTGGAATGCAGCCACTTTTTTTCCAATCGTTGAAAAAAGGTAGCTACCTGGTAATTTTAAATAGTTTTCATTGACTCTTGCCATGTTTTCTTCCTCCTAATGTCTCTTTACTTAGTCACTTTGTTGATATTTTGTTTTTTCAAGACTCGCTGGCGAGTCCTAGTGCTGGATTTTGGTCAGATTTGCTGACATATCAGTTATTGGAATCCGTGCACATCTATAAAAGAATTTCCCCTGTATAAACAGTTTCCGCTGGTCCTGTCATAAAAACATGGTTGCTTTCTTTGTCCCAGCGAATGGTCAAATCTCCACCTAATAATGTAACCTTAACTTCGGATTCTGTCAATCCGTTTAATACACAGGCTACCGCTACCGCACAGGCACCGGTTCCACAGGCCAAGGTTTCTCCTGCACCTCTCTCCCATACTCTCATAGAAACGTGCTGTCTGTCTATGACCTCCACAAACTCTGTATTGATGCGCCTTGGAAATCTTTCGTGGCACTCAAACTTCGGTCCAATTTCTTCTATTTTCATATCCTGTATACCATCGTAATATACAATAGCGTGTGGGTTTCCCATGGAAACTCCAGTAATTTGATAATTTTTCCCATCTACTGTGATATCTTCAGAGACTACCTTTTCATTTTCCGAAACAATAGGGATATTTTTTGCCATAAGCTCCGGTTCCCCCATATCCACAGTAATCTCTGCTACCTTTCCATTTTCAACTTTTAAATCCAGATATTTTACGCCAGCCAAAGTGTCAATAGAAATTTTCTCCTTATTTGTCAACCCAAAATCATAGACATACTTTGCCACGCAACGAATCCCATTTCCACACATTTCCGCACGGCTACCGTCGCTATTGTACATTTCCATCTCGAAATCTGCCTTTTCCGAAGGATTAATAAAAATGATACCGTCCGAGCCAATACCAAAATGTCTGTCACTGACCATTCTTGACACTTCCGGCTTGTTTTCCACCCTTTCCTCAAAACCATTTACATAAACATAATCATTTCCGATTCCATGCATTTTTGTAAATTTCATCTATCAATACACACCTTTCTGCTAAATGCCCATAATACTCAGTACCATCTGGGCGGTTTCTACTATATTGGTTCCATTGTCCATACTGCATTTCTGCAAATACTTATGTGCCTCTTCCTCTGACATATTATTTCTTTCCATCAATAATCCTTTTGCCTGAACAATCAATGCCTGTTCTTCTTTACTTCTTATCTTTCCCTTCTGCCGTCTTCTCTGTCTATCCAGTCCATGGGTCATCATGCCCAATGTGTTAATCAAATCGTGGGCTTTAATGGGCATGGCCACACACACCAAATCCCTGTAGGAACATTCACTCCAGTGACTCTGGGATGCCACCAAAAGCATTTCAAACCCTTTGGGCATATATTCCCGCAACTGTGAATAATGCATATCTGACAATTTATAGCCACATACCACCACTCCATTGTCAAGCTGGTCTATCTGCTGGAGAACCTGGGCACCTGTGGTACACGCCATAATCACATCGAAGCCACTTCGCACTAACAAATTTCGGATATTCTTGGAATCTTCTGCTTTCGGGAACGCTACAATCACGCTTGCCAAGTCTTTTCCTCCTTATCTGTATCCGTGTGTTACAATTCATGTATCATTACACGCGATAAAGGTAGGTATCTAATTCCCAGGCGGTTACCTGACTGATATAGGACTCCCATTCCTTGGTTTTGGATTCGATAAATTTCTCTGTAACGTGACTTCCTAAAACTTCCTGGATAAATTTATCTTTCTTTAATTCTTCAATAGCAGAAAGCAAATCTGCCGGCAAGGCCTCCACGCCTTTTTCCGCCATCTCTTCCTGTGACATGGTATACATATTGCAGTCCACGCTTGCCGGTGGCATTATCTTCTCCTTGATGCCTTCTAATCCTGCTGCAAGACAGACAGCTAACAGCAAATATGGATTGCAGGAGGGGTCCGGACTTCTAAGTTCCACCCTGGTTCCATCTTCTCTGGCTGCCGGAATGCGAATCAATGGACTTCTGTTTTTTGCTGACCAGGCAATATACACCGGTGCCTCATACCCTGGCAACAGTCTCTTATAGGAATTTATCAACGGATTGGCAATTGCCGTGATTGCTTTGATATGTTTCATCAATCCCCCAATAAAGTAGTAAGCTTCTTTACTTAAGCCATTTGCATCTTCTGCATCATAAAACACATTCACACCATCTTTATACAAAGACATATTGGTGTGCATTCCGGAACCGTCAACCCCTTCCTTTGGCTTTGGCATAAAGGTGGCATGGAGTCCGTGGCGCTTGGCAATGGTCTTGACACTGAGCTTAAAGGTCATAATATTGTCCGCTGTAGTCAATGCCTCGTCATATTTAAAATCAATCTCATGCTGTGCAGGTGCCACCTCATGATGTGAGGCTTCGATTTCAAATCCCATGTCCTCTAAGGTAAGCACCATATCCCTTCTGGCATTTTCACCGTAATCTATTGGTCCTAAATCAAAATAGCTGGCATTTTCATGAGTAATTGTGGTTGGTCTGGATTCATCATCTGTGTGAAACAGGAAAAATTCACATTCCGGCCCCACATTAAATTCATATCCAAGTTGTCTTGCTTTTTCTATCTCCCGTTTCAATACATACCGTGGGTCTCCTTCAAATGGCTTTCCATCTGTATTGTATACGTCACAAATCAGGCGTGCTACCTTTCCCTGCTGTGGTCTCCATGGAAAAATCACAAAGGTATCCAGATCCGGGTAAAGATACATATCACTCTCTTCGATACGTACAAATCCCTCGATGGAAGAGCCATCAAACATACACTTGTTATCCAGTGCCTTTTCCAACTGGCTGGAAGTGATAGCCACATTCTTCAAAGTTCCAAACATATCCGTAAACTGTAAACGGATAAATTCTACATCCTCTTCCTCTACCATCCTTAAAATATCACTTTTTGTATACTTACTCATTTTGCCGCCTCCTGTGTTGAATCTTTTCTGTTTACCTCATCCTATCATACCATATCACGCCGCCTGGGTCAAAAGATATTTACTACCATTGTCCATTGAACTAAAAAACGGGGTCGCATCTTGCGACCCCGTTCTTCCAACCCCGTTTTTCTGTTTTAGTTTAAATTCAGCTTTTTATCCATAATAAACTTAATGGCAAGGAAAAAGCCAACGCAAGATACCAACTGGAGCAATAAACTTCCCCCCATCATGCTATTTACTACAGTCATAGAGGCAGATGTAGAATCATCCATATTCCCCATTGCACTTGGAAGCATAGATATCACAGTTACAACCACCCCTAATACCTGCTGTACATTCTTAATCACCACATAGACGATCACAGAAAACAGCATTTTATGATTCTTAAATAACTGTCCTATGGAAATAGATACATAATAAGTAAGAGGTACAGCACAGAGTCCTACCACAACTGCTGCCATGACTTCCACGATGTACAGCCATTCCCAGTTCGCATGTGTGATAGAATTTACAAACTCCATATACTCCTGCTTTGGAATAGCCAGAAGCATAATAGATGCAAAAATTACCACTCCATCAATTACCATCCATGCGATTGCAATCAACCCTTTAGATACAATATGCTCCCAGGATTTTACTGGAAGAGTGAAGGATAAGTACCCCTCATCTGTGTACATATTTTTGTAAAACCTCATAGCAAGATAAATATGTGTTCCTATCCCCACTGCAATCACACTCAACACATAAACCATCACCATAGATACCGTAAGAATCTCTGACTTTTGAACCGCTTTGATGCTAACCAGAATCTTTCCCACCAGCGTCATCGCCACAATAGCCAAATGAATAAAAAACAAGGTTTTTGCCACAGCCTTCCATTCATGTTTTATCAATTTTCCTAACATCTGTATACCTCCCTAAATAACTGATCTATACTCTTTCCTTCCTGACTGCGGATTTCATCCACTGACCTATGGAAGCGAATCTGTCCGTACTGTAAGAAAATCACCTCATCCAAAATATTTTCAATGTCTGAAATCAGATGGGTAGACAAAAGTACCGTCGCATTTTCATTGTAATTTCCAATAATGGTCTTTAGAATGTAATCTCTTGCCGCCGGGTCCACACCGCCGATAGGCTCATCCAAAACATACAGGTCTGCATCCCTGCTCATGACCAAAATCAGCTGAACCTTTTCCTTGGTTCCCTTAGACATATTCTTTAATTTATCATCGATACTGATGCGGAGATTGCTAAGCATCTGTTCTGCCCGCTCCCGTCTAAAATCCTCATAAAAATCTTCAAAGTAGTCTAAAAGTTCATAAACCTTCATCCATTCATTTAGGTAGGTGCGTTCCGGCAGATAAGAGACAATTTTTTTCGTCTCTACCCCCGGGGTCCTGCCATTTACTGTAAGTTCCCCGCTGCTAGGTGTCATCAATCCGTTGATGATTTTGATTAAGGTACTTTTACCACTTCCATTTGGTCCTAAAAGCCCAATAATCTTTCCTCTGGTAATTCTTAAGTTAATGTCCTGCAGCGCCATAAGGCTTCCAAACTTTTTACACAAATGATTGGATTCTAATAAATACTCCATGTTAGTCCTCCTTCATATCCCTTATCATGTCTAAAATTTCTTCTTTTTCAAATCCTAATTGCTTCATTCCCTTAAGGAAACTTTGAATCTGTTCCATTGCAATACTCTCTCTGGTGTCCTTCATCATTTCTTCATCCTCCGTCACAAATCGACCACTGGTTCTCTGACTGTATAGCAATCCGATTCTTTCCAGTTCTGTCAATGCCTTCTGCATTGTATTGGGGTTTACGGAAGCCTCTGCTGCCAGTTCCCTTACGGTTGGCACCTTATCCCCAGGCTGATATACTCCACTGATAATATCAGTTCTGATTTTTTCCATAAGCTGTAAATAAATAGGACGATCTGCATCCAAATTCCATGCCATGGTTTTTCCTCCTTCCAAACGTTTATTGTATGGTTGTATTAACCGCTTGGTACAATAATACAATAGTACGTATCGTTTGTCAAGAAATATTACTCATATTTTTTCTATCTTTCGCATATATGTTACTGTACACACCCTGTGTGCACAGTAACTATTTCAGCCCATTAAAAATGCATCTACGATGCATGGGGCTGAAATTTCACACAATATCATTCTTGGTGCATAGCTTAACAGCAAGTGTTAGGCTTGCGTCTGTACAGTAACACATATATCACAATATAACATTATAGGAGGCATATATGAGTGGTAATACAAAAATCGTAGTTTTAAAAACGAAAGAAGTGCTTTGGATGGCAGCAATGACTATACTAGTGATAACTCTTTTCATATTACTATACCTTTATTTTTTTACCGGAAAAGAGACTGCTTCTACCAGTGCAGTATATGTGCCTGGCACCTACGAAGAAGAATTGTCCTTAGGTGATGTAGAGCTTGCTGTGCAAGTAACTGTAAACGAAGACCAAATTGTTTCTGTGGATTTATGTCAGTTATCCGAAGCAACCGCTGCTATGTATCCTCTGTTAGAAACATCCTTTTCTTCCATGGCAGAGGAACTGTGTTCCACACAATCCTTAGATGACCTTACGGTTTCTGAGGA
Organism: uncultured Lachnospiraceae bacterium; assembly: GCA_902767135.1. GTDB lineage: Bacteria > Bacillota > Clostridia > Lachnospirales > Lachnospiraceae > RUG11237. Next base: position 10,741 of record CACXGE010000124.1, read on the forward strand.
AAACCGATACACCTCTTTGCTGATTCAGAAAGCCTTAAAAGCAGCCTTAGAAAAAGCAAAAGTACCTGAGGAAGAAAATCACTTTTCTTCCTAGGTACTTTTTTCAGAATATTTTGCCTGAAATTTTTCTTTATTTTACAGCTTCACTTAGAAGCTCTTTCAGTCGCTCTACACTCACATGGTATTTTTTTCCACAGAAATGACAGTTTACTTCAATGGTTTCCCCATCCTCAATCATAGCCTGCATTTCTTCCCTTCCCAAACTGATTAGCATTTTTTCGATTTTATTCTCACTACAGTCACAGGCAAATGAAGTATCCAGCCGATCTGTAACCACCATGTCAAGGCCATCTAAAATATGCTCTAAAATTCCCTCCGGTGTCATTCCCTGCTCTAACATTTCTGTGACAGAAGTAACATCCGAAAGATTCTTCTCTAATTTTTCAATAATCTCATCATCCGTAAATGGAAGCAACTGGATGATAAATCCTCCGGCACGCTTTACGGTATTATCCTTCTCCATCAGCACACCCAGTCCCACAGAGGATGGCACCTGTTCCGAAGTAGCAAAATAGTAGGTCAAATCCTCTGCAATCTCGCTGGTAGTGAGAATGGTCTGCCCCACATATGGCTCCTTTAACCCCATATCTTTTATCACCTGCAGAAGTCCCACACCTACAGCACCTGCTACGTCTAACTTTCCCTTGCTGTTTGGAGGCAACATTACCTGAGGATTCCCTACATACCCTTTCACATTTCCCTTGGCATCTGCTGTTACAGTGATTCCATTGATTGGACCACCTGCCTTTATCTTTAAGGTAAGCACATCCTGCTCATTTTTCTGCATTGCACCCATCATAGCACCTGCCGTCAAAAGTCTGCCTAGTGCTGCAGTGGCTACCGGGCTGGTATTGTGGGATGTTCTTGCACACTCCACCATATCTTTTGTGGTGGCAGCAAATGCTCTGATTTGATGATTGGCTGCAGTTGCTCTCACAATATAATCCCTTGATTCACTCATTTTTTTCTATTTCCTTTCCACATTCTCTTGCAATAAAATATACTCTGTCACTGTCCGGTCTTGGAGCATTTTTCGTAAAGGCGTCATACACTGCCAAAAACTCCAGCCCTGCCATTTGAATCATCTCTTTCATCTCTTCTATTTCATAGGCTCGCTGATAATGGAATTCCTCATACTTTTCATATCTTCCATCCTCATCTCTCACAAACAAAGTCAGAGCGTATTCATTTATTTTTTCCTCGTCATCATATAGATTTTCCCAAATAAAACTGCATTCTTCCCTGTTTTCTGCAAAGGTATGCTCCCCTAACTGTTCTTTGAATTTATATGGTGTATTCATATCAAAGATAAATAACCCCTTAGGGTCAAGGTAATTGTTTACCAGACGAAAGGTCTGTATCACATCTTCTTTTTCCGTCACGTAATTGATACAGTCGCAGATACTCACAATGGCCCGTACCGTCCCATATAATTCAAATTCCTGCATTTCCTGACACAGATACAAAATATCATGACCTGACTGTTCCCTTTTTTTCATGGCGATATTCAACATATCCTCTGACATATCGATTCCCGTCATATCATATCCTGCCTGGGCTAAAAGTTCGGTCATACTGCCTGTGCCACATCCTAAATCCAGAATGAGTCCATCCTCTATCTGATGCTCTTTTAATATTCCTATCACATAATCACACCATGATGGATAATCTATATTATCCATGAAAGTATCATATACTTCCGCAAATCCTGTGTATGCTTCCATTATTTTTCCTTTCAAAACCACTTATTTGCCGTACAGTAACTGTTTAGGGCATCTGAGTAACATCATAACATACTTTAGAAAAAACGAAAAGTAATATTTAAAATTGGTTATGTTTTTTTTCCTTTCGTCGATAAAATAATTATATACATTTACAGGAGGAAGTTTATGAGCATAAAAGAGATTTATCAAAGGATTCGAAAACAGGCTTTTTTTTCCTTATTATTACCCCTATCCTTTACTTTATTGTTTTCTGTAATTTTCAGTCTATACGATTTTGGACAGATTTTGTTCCCAAAATATTTTTCTGCAATTTCCCAAATAAGTGCAACAGATTTATCTACCCCATCCTATATTATTCTAAACAAAGCCAAACTACACTATACCGGATACGATGTAATCAAAAATCAGAAAGTCAAAGGACGTTATTACTACTCCATCCAAAACCATGTCTGCTACTTTGTATTGTTGGATGAGAAGATTTCTGCCAATGCGAAAGAAATCATTACCTTGAAAAATGTAAGACTGCATTTAATCCCTTTAGACAATGATTTTGATGGTTTCATTTCCGAAATCAGCAAGGATTTAGATTACAGCCATATTCATCTTTCGGAAGACACCGCTCCATTTGTGGCTGTACAGTCAGACACCTTGTTTCGGTATAGCATCATAGCTTTCATCCTCTCTATGCTTTGCATCTGCGTCACTATGATAATTGTATTAAACTATTTCATGGTAATTCTGTTCCCTGCCAGCCAAAAGCGGTTATTTCCCAAATGCCATAGGAACCTAAAGAAACAAATGTTATCCCAACTTTCTTTTGAACTGGCAAACAACCACTTTGATTCACAAGAGACCAATGCAACAAAAATCGGTTTCTTTTTTACAGAATCCTTTTTGGTGAATTTCTCTTCCCGACATACCAAAATCTTACCGGTAAATGAAATTGTCTGGGTATATAAACATATTCCAAAAACTACGCATAAACCCTGGGAAAACCCAGTACGCTACTCCATTCATCTTGTATTAAAGAATCGTCAGCATATCATTCTTCATTGCTTTGAGGAAAACAATGCGGATATCCTGATTGCCCTGCTTCATCATAAGAAAAAAGATATTCTTGTGGGATATTCCACCGAACATCTATACCTTGCAAAAAAAATAGGTAACAGTTCAGCCATAGGCTAAACTGTTACCTATTTCCACTTTATGCTTCTTTTTTTACTTCCTTTTCCGTTTCATCCCCGCCTAATTTATTTCCGATAAAGCCACCAACTACTGCGGCTAGAAGACCAGTGATTAAGCTGACAATATTGAATCCCTCTCCCCTGGAGGCAATAAGAATTGCAAAAGGTGAGGCTAAGATTAAACCAATAATTGCCCAATAAGCTACCAGAGGAAACTTCTGAAAAATAATTTCCACGACTTTAGCCACTGCAAACACTCCAAATACGATTCCTAATCCAAATGGGATAAAAATCTGAAGTCCCATCAAAATTCCTTCCACATTCATGGTAAGTACATTTTCGATAAACAGACTGATATTTGAGATAATCACATCATAATATCCCATCAGCATCAATACCATGGAACCACTAACTCCCGGAATAATCATAGTTGCAGAAGAGATAATTCCTACACCAAATAGTTTTACCATAGGAACAATTCCTCCCACCAGTTGGGCATCTGTTCCGCTACTCTCACCAAAAATAGCCGAACCTAAAACCAGACCAAAAAACAACAAAAATGCTATGATGTGCTGTAACTTGATAGATTTTCCTTTCACATTCTTTAGAATAAAAGGAAAACTTCCAATAATCAACCCGATAAACAGACAATTTGTCTGAAAAGGAATCACATCAAACATGATGGCAATCAATTTTGAAAGTACCACAATGCCCAATACCATTCCAATGCCAACGGGAAGCAAAAAGCGCACACTCTTCTTAAATTCCTTGAATAATCCTGTAATAGAGGATATTAATTTGTCATAGATACCCATGGCAACCATCATGGTGCCACCACTCACTCCAGGAATAATGTTGGCAACTCCAATCACTACTCCACTTAAAATCTGTTTTAACATATTCTACTCCTACTTTTCTTTTTTCTTTTTATCTAAGATAATCCTTCAAAAATGCTATGAGCTGCTGCATTTCTGCGTCCGTTCCTATACTGATACGAAGGAAGTTATCAATACGTGGCTTATTGAAATAACGCACATATATTTTGTGTTCCCTTAAGGCTTCAAAAATCTCTTTTGCCTTCCTGCTCTCATGGGTGGCAAAAATAAAGTTCGACATGGAATCCTGGAATGAAAATCCTATTTTTTTCAGTTCTTCCTTGGTCCATTCCCTAGTCTTTATTATCTTTTGCACAGTATTTTCAAAATATTCCTTATCCTGCACACAGGCCACACCCAAATCTATGGACGTCTGATTCATTGTGTAGGAATTAAAAGAATATTTCACATCGTTTAAATACTTAATAAGCTTCTCGCCCCCAAAGGCATATCCGATTCTCATTCCAGCCATGGAACGTGACTTTGAAAAAGTCTGCACCACCAAAAGATTATCATACTTTTCAATGAGTGGCAGGGCACTCTCCCCTCCAAAATCAATATATGCTTCATCTACCATCACAATGCTATCCTGATTCTTGGAAATAATTTCTTCCACCACAGACAGTTCTTGCAGTACACCTGTAGGCGCATTGGGATTTGGGAAGATAATTCCTCCATTGTCTTTCAGATAATCTTCCTTTACAATCTGAAAATTTTCATCTAATTTCTGAGTCTCATATGGGATGTTTAATAAGTCAGCCCACACGTCGTAAAAAGAGTATGTAATATCTGGAAATAAGATAGGCTTTGAACTGTTAAAAAATGTCATAAATGCCATGGCCAGTACATCATCTGACCCTACACCTACAAAGACATTTTCCGGCTTCACACCATAATATCCAGCCAGTTCATTCACCAAAGCCGTAATGGCCGGATCCGGATATTTACGGAATTGATCCACATTTAGATTTCTCAATGCCTCCCTTACCATAGGAGATGGCGGATATGGATTTTCGTTGGTATTTAATTTGATAACATCCTTGTCCTTTGGTTGCTCTCCCGGTACATATGGAACTACTTTTCTTATATTTGCCTCCCAGGCCTTCATATACTTCACTCCTTGTTCTAATTCCCTTGGCAATGGTAATTTTTTCATATCACTGCTGTTATATTACTGTACACACCCTGTGCAAAGTAACGAACTGTTAGTTACTGTACACACTCTGTGTGCACAGTAACGATTTCAGCCCATTCAAAATGCATCTACGATGCATGGGGCTGAAATTTCGCGCAATATCATTCTTGGCGCATAGCTTAACAGCAAGTGTTAATCTTGCGTCTGTACAGTAACAACTGTTACCAGTACCTCAATATGTTAGCAAAAAAAGCTATGAAAAGCAAGGGGTATTATAGTATAATAGTTTTGGTATAGCGTCACCATTTATATTTTAAATTACTAATGAAGGGAGAATATTTTTATGAAACAAACAAATTCATCAGAAGGGTTTATTTTCAAACTACTTCTACCACTATTTTTATTTTGTCTGTCCCTGTTATCTGGGGTTCTGACCATCGATGCAGCGGAGCTTTCTAAAGGTCCGGACAACCTTCCCCCCCAGGGTGTATATGTAACGCAACCGGTCATTTCCACAGAAGAAAACCAGGAAAGTCCTTCTGAAAAGGAAAATGCCCTATCCGCTACCCCCCAGGAGGAAGAGACTGTATCCACAACTCCTGAAGTTGAAATTACCCTCACCCCTCAGGCAGAACTGACTGAGGAACCTACCGAACCCAGTGACACGCCACTCCCTGTGGAATATTCACTAAAGGTAGATGCCAATGGGGGAACCATTTATATGGAAGAATTTGGGGAATATGTGGACGGCTACACACTGTACCGCACCGTAAACAGCACTGCCGCCCGCTATGTATTATCTGACGGTAGGGAATATTCTTTTGAAGTTGCAGATGCTTCAAAATGGGGAATTGTAATCCCTACACCCGTCTTAGAGGGAAATTATTTTCAAGCCTGGGACAATACCAACACTTCCGCTGTGGATTCCAGCAATCCCAACAAAGTGAACCAGAACTTAACCAAAAGCTTTGGTGTAAAGGCAATTTGGAGCACTACTCCTTCCTCTACACCTACTCCGACTGTCACCCCCACACCTATCATACGTAAGTTCACCTTTGACAGCGATGGAGGTAGTCCGGTTGCTACTGTTTATCGGGAAAAGGGCGATGTCTGGGGCTTTGTTCTTCCAACGCCTACGAAAAAAGGGTATGTCTTAGATTATTGGTATAACACCAATACCCAAACAAAGTATAACGATATTTACCGTTTTGAGAATTACACGGTAAACAATGATTTTTCTGTGAAAGCTGCCTGGAAGCTTGCCGACTACTCTGTAAACTATAATTTAAAAGGTGGTTACTTTTTGGATAACACTAAGATTATAGAATCCTACACAATGAATACCCCAACCTTTACCCTGGTAAAACCGGTGAGAAAGAATTACAATTTTGCCGGCTGGTATACAAACAGCAAGTTCACTGGAAGCCCTGTTACAAAAGTAACTTTAGGAAGTACCGGGGATAAGAATCTGTATGCCAAGTGGGTATCAGCCAAGCCCTCAGGCGTAACGGTAAGTAAGTTAACCAACCCTACAGAAAAGATTAAAATTAACTTAAAGAAAGTGTCAAATGTAAAAGGTTATCAAGTAAAAATTTCTACAAACAAAAATTTCAAATCCAACAACATAACCTATGACATTAAAAACAAAACCAGTTTTACCTATACCAATGCCTGCAAGCATACCTATTACATAAAGGCCAGAGCATATGTAAAAGACTCTACAGGAAACCTGTGTTATGGAAGCTATGGTAAGGTAAAAAAAATCAAAGTCACCAAGGTAGCAAAAGAATATACCCCAACCAGTACCTCTGCTACGATTACTTCTGCAAAGGCAACCTCCTCTACGGAGATGACCATTAAAGGCAAGTTTAAGAAACGTCTTAAAAGCAGTGACGATTACTACTATGTAGTCCGCGTCAATGAAAAAACCGGAAAATATATGAGAGTTATGGCGAAATTCCCAAAAACTTCCACCCCTACGGTAAAGATTCCAATTACGGGAAAAGGAATGGGAAATCTGGCAAATCATTTTGCTTTTGCCATCAAAAAAGGAAAAAGTTATATGTTGGTAAGTAAGCCAAGCTATATAAAGAACCCGGAGGCTGGTGCCATAAATACAATGAAACGTGTAGTTCCTTCTACCAAAAAAGGAATGCAGGGTGCATATACCAGTGATTTAGGTTCCAAAAACACATTAATAAATATCGAGCTAAATAAAATGATTGCATCCAATGGAGGGGGCACACCTTTTGTATACAATGGAAAAACCTATTATTTCAATGAACCTCATCCATCTTGGGATGTTACGGATAAGAATAATGCCGGAATCAATGTAACCTTTGTCATATTACTAAGATGGGACGACAACTGCAGTTATCTAATCCATCCTTCTGCCCGTGTAAAAGGCAAGACTTATTACACCTTAAATACAGTTGAGAGCAAGGGGAGAGAGACCTTAGCTGCCATGTTTGCCTTTTTAGGTCAAACCTATGGTCAGAAAAACTGTTATGTGTCTAACTGGGTTCTGGGAAATGAAGTAAATGCCCACCTTGCTTGGAATTATGCTGGAAACCAGTCCTTAACAGACTACATGACCTCCTATGCAGATGCTTTTTCTCTTCTGTATTACGGAGTGAAACAAGGATATGGAAATGCCAGATGCTATATCTCTTTAGACCATGCATGGAACAAAGCAGTACCAACTGCCGGATATTCTTCCCATGCTACCTTAGACACCTTTGTCAGTGCTTTAAAGAAGAATCATTCCAATGTAAAATGGAATTTAGCGTACCATGCTTATCCTGCCCCGTTAACTGCTCCAGACCTTTGGAACAATACGGGAGTGACCAATAACGTAAATACCACCCTGTACATCACTCCTAAAAATATTGAAATCCTAAGTAAATATATAAAGAATAACTACGGGAAAGATACTCGAATCATTCTTTCAGAACAAGGATTTACTTCCAGCCGTGGACAAAATATCCAGGCGGCAGCCCTTGCCTACACATACTATAAAGCAGAATTTGACGATATGATAGATGCGGTTATCTTCCGCTGTGAATACGATGCCCAAGAGGAAGTGGCTCAGGGACTGGCCATGGGAATGATGGACCGTAATGGAGGGCGTAAAGAAGCTTACAATGTATTTAAATACATGGATACTCCAAGCTCCACAAAAGTTACAACCCCTTATCTGTCAACCATTGGTGCCAAAAGCTGGAGCTCCATTATCCCTGGATATAGTGCAAAGAAATTTAATTCTATGCCAAAACCTACTTCTTGATATGTGAAAAGCTTCGGCGTAACGAAAATAGAAAGGACAATCCCTTTTGAGATTGTCCTTTTTTGTTTCCATATTTTTCTATTTCACATAATACAAAACCATATTTTCATATGTATTCTACCCATTTTGGCATTATTCAATACTTTCCTGCTTTACCCCAATGTTTCCTACATCTGCGCTACCATCCTGATAGGTATGCACATCCTGGGTCATATCCTGACTATATGATTGGATTCCCTGCTGTGGCTGACTTTGTTGGGTCTGCTGTGGTTGTACCTGTTGCTGGGTTTGCTGCGGCAGATTCTGCTGGGTCTGAGCTGTATCATTCTGGGTTGTCTGACTGGTATTATTCTGGGTCTGAGGTCTCTTTCCCTTGCTGATTGAAAGCATTACCATACTTCCCTTTTCTACCTGGGTGCCAGCCTCTATGCTCTGACTGATTACGCACCCTTTTTCAACAGAGGAACTGTAATCTTCCGTTGTTTTTGCCGTTAATCCCAATGCCTCTAAGGCACTTACTGCATCTTCTTTGCTTGTATATACTACAGAAATCATATTTACCATTTCCGGACCGTCGCTGACTACAATAGAAATCGGTTCATCGGTTCTGGCTGTAGTATTGGCTTCTGGACTCTGTGAAATAATCTGTCCTTTTGGAACTGTCTGACTGTATTCATGTTCCACTTCCCCTAATGGATAAGTAAAGCCTTCCCTTTCTTTCATATCAGCCAATATTTTTGCTGCCTCTTCCTGGCTTGCACCTACTAAATTTGGAACCTGTAGTTCTGCTGTTTCCTCGTTGATATTCCCTTTAGAAATCACCAAATCCACCTTGGTGTGCAACGCAATTTTTTCTTCCGCTTCCACACTCTGGGAGATCACATATCCCTTGGCAACCACATCACTGTATTCCTCTGCGACTTCTCCTAACTGCAAGGTCTGAGCCTCCAATTTTTCCATAGCCTTATCTTTACTATTTCCCACCACATCCGGCATCATGATTTCTTCCTGTCCCCCACTCATAACCACATATACGGTATCACCCTTGGTGGCCTTGCTTCCCCCTGCTGGTGTCTGGGAAAGAATGGTATTCTTTGCAATACTTTCACTGTAGTTCATTCCGTTGATGACGACTTCCATTCCCAAAGCTACCAATGATTTGCTCGCATCATCGTAGGTCATCCCTGCCATGTCCGGGATGTATGACTGATCCTGGCTCATTGCCTCCTCCCCCTGGTTGCCCGTAATCTTTGACGAATTGATATCAATGGTTCCTGTGGCAAAGAGTGCAATGACAATAGCTACCACTGCAAAAGAACCTGCCAAAAGCATTTTTATCTTTGGCGTAAGCTTTTCCGGTTCCACCACCTCTTTGGTTTCTGCTACCACCACTCTCTTCACTTCTTCCCCATTACAAAGGGCATTGTAGAACTGTTGTGCATCTTGTATTCGATTTTCAGCCCTGATATTCAAACTGTTCATAATGGCATTTTCCACGTTTTCAGGTAAGGTAACTCCTAACTGAGAGGGGGATTTCAAGTGGTCTTCCATGAGACGCTCCGATGCTTCCTGTGGAAGCTTTCCCGTCAACATTCTGTACATGGTAGCACCTACCTCATACATATCCGTCCATGGACCCTGATTTCCGTGGGTTCTATACTGTTCCTCCGGGGCATATCCCGGCTTTAAGATGACAGACAGACTTCTTGAATGGTTTGCGGTAGCAAACCTGGCCGCACCAAAGTCCAGTATTTTCACCTTTCCCTCTGCAGTAACAATAATATTATCCGGTGCAATATCTCTGTGAATCAGCCCCTGCTTGTGAATCACAGAAAGCCCTCGCAATACAGGCACAATAATCTTTTTCGTTTCCTCATAGGATAAGGTACCTGTAGGTGATGCCTTTAACATCTCCTTTACCGTTGTTCCCTCCACGTATTCCATAATAATATACCCTGTATCGTTTTCCATAAAACAATCATAGATATGGACGATTTCATCCGACTTTTGAATGGCGGCCAGTCTTCTTGCCTCGTCAATAAAACGTTTTAAACCAATCCGAAACTGCTCGCCTCTGTCGCCGGAAAAGGAGGTTACCTGGGTACTTCCATAGGTTCTGGTGGAAAAACTGCTTGGCAGATACTCTTTTATTGCGACTTTTCTGTCTAACTGTTCATCATATCCTACATAGGTAATACCAAACCCACCATATCCTACCACTCGGCCCACCAAATATTTTTCGTGGATTTTAGACCCTGGCAGAAGGTAATATTCTTCTGCTATGGGCGTATCCTGCACATACCCACAATGAGGACATACGTTCCCTGAATCGTAGGTTTTCATACAGCCAAAGCATCTAATCATCACTTTTCACCTCTTTCTTCATCAATGAACACATATCCTGTGTGTCATTTATCTCAATGTCCTCTGTATCATAATCCTTCAAAAACGATAAATAGGTTCCCATTTTATAATCGCGGTATTCGTGGTAAATGTTTTTGTTGATGGGAAGATCTGTTTCTGCTCCCATGTACATAGCACTCTGCAAGCTATTGTTTAACATCATGGAGATCACTGCCATTCCCGCCTCCTGAACATTGTCACTGGCATCCGCGTTAACGCCGTAACAGCTTGTAAAGCACCCCTGGATTCTGTCATCTTTTTCATAGGGTGACACTGCAAAATCCACCGGAGGCATTTTTTCTATGGTAACTTCCCTTACGTCATCCATATAGGATAAATCCCCTGCCACCGTACCTACTTCACTCTCCAAATCTCCAAAATCAGTGAAGGAAGTTGGCTGGTCTGCAAACGCCATCTCATTTCCCGAGGCTTTTCCACTATTTTGATAGTAAACACCAATCTGCCATCCCGTAGGAATCTCCAATTTATTTTCCATGGTATCAAGAAACAAATACTCCTCAGCGGACAGACTGTAATACAATTTATCCATAGACATACAGTGACCTTCCAATTCTTCCTTTGACATGAAATCAGTACAGAACACATCCGGTAAGCTATCGTTCTCTACCGCTTCCTTTATTTTTTCCTCATACTCATTGAAAGGAATCTCCTCAATATCCAATGTAATATTGTTACATTCTTTTTCCATGTTGTTTTTCAACAATGTGGTAATGTCTTCATCATATTCCTTTTCAATCAACCACACCGTCACAGTGTCTTCCTTAATCTTCGACAGATTCAACCCCCTGTTGGATGAGAGAAGATACTGGAATACTGCCAAAGCTCCCACCAAAATCACCGGAATCACCACCGCCGAGGCTATGGCAAGGTTTTTGTGACGTCTTCTCTTGCGCATCTCTACCTGTGGCCTATCATATCTTTTTTTATTTACGATGGCATCCATAAATGCATCTATAGTCTGAAAGCGAAGTTTAGGGTTTAATGCCATGGCTTTTAATATCACATTATCCAGACGTTCCTCTGCCTGAGGATTATAATAGGAAGGCTCCTTTAACTTATCAGAAATTTTTCTATCCGGAGCCTCCATAGGCTTTTCCCCAGCCAACATTTCATAAAAAACTGCTCCCACGGAATAAACATCAGTAAACGGTCCCTGTTCCCTGGTGGAAGCATACTGCTCCGGCGGGGTATACCCGCTTTTTACCACGGGAATTTCCTGCAAATCCTCCGGCTCATCTGGAAACTTTGCCGTTCCAAAGTCAAAAATTTTTACGGAGTCCTTTCCTGTAAGGAAAATATTATCCGGACTGATATCCCTATGAAGAATCCCCGCATCATGTATTTTTTTCACAGCCTTTAAAATTGCAAGCATATATCCATTGCTCTGCTCTTTGTCTAACAATTCTGTGCGAAGCACATCCTTTAACAGCCTTCCCTTGATATATTCCATCACAACATATACGCTATGGTTTGCCTGAAAAAAATCCATTACATTTACAATATCCTCCTCGTTGGAAAATCTTGCCATGTTTTTTGCTTCTAGGATGAACTTTTCTTTCTGTTTGTAAAATTCTTTTTCCTGTTCTCCTTGAAAAATACCTACTTTACAGGAGCTGGGGGAGCGGTTTACCAGGCCCTCAGGGTAAAATTCTTTGATTGCCACCACCGTTCCCATATTCTTATCGTAAGCCTTGTATGTAATCCCAAAACCTCCGGTTCCCAAAACCACACCTACAATGTATCTGTTTTGCAACACTGTCCCCGGCTTTAACTGATAGGGTTCCGATAATTCTTCCCCTTCTACATATCCACAATAAGGGCAAACTTCAAAATCTCCCTTTAGTTGAAAACATCTAAAACAAATCTGACCTGCCATGATTTACTCTCCAGCTTTATTATCATTTTTGTATTCATCCCAGCTAAAGTTTTCTCCACAGCATGGGAAAAACATCAAGCTGGTGTTTCCAACAGTTAAAACATCCTGTGCTTTCAAATGCTCCGGTCCAAGAACCACATCATCGTTTAAATAAAACAATTCTCTGGAATCCCCAGGCTGTACAATAAATTCCCTTTTTCTTGGCTCATACAGCACAATAGCATGTTTCTGTCTTGAGACACTGTTGTCCTGTGCCAGAACCACATCCATGTCACTGCCTCTTCCAATGAAGTTTCTACCGGTTTTCAGGGTATAGCTTGCCCCGAAAGAAGGACCTTTGATACATACCAGCCATCCAGCTACCGGCTCAGTCCCTGTTTTTGCCTGATATAAGCTTACAGTCTTATTCTCATCCAAATCTGCATTGACAGTTCCATTCTCTCTTGGGGTTTTCGCTCTCTCCACCGCTTCAAACAAAGAGGCAGCCACCGTAGGCTGTTCTGCCAATGGATTCTCCTCAGGATTTGACTGTCCATTCTTTATCATATCCTGGGCACTATAAAAATTCATATCCACCGTCTTTTGCTGTTTATCAACCTCAGAAAATAAATCCTGAGTGTTATTTGTGGAAGTTTCCAAAACTGAGACTGTGGCTTCCTCTTTATTATTGTCTTTCTCACCAGCCGTCTGTGGCGGGCAGTGGGGACAAGTTTCATATTTATCTGCATCATAAAAATGATGTCTCTTACATTTTGCTAACTTCATTGAAATCTTCCTCCTGATATTTCTGTGAATATCTCAGCACAATCACTGAGGTATTATCCTGATTCTTTTTTCCTTTTTCCACTACCTGGTCTGTTAATTTTGTGGCTGCTGCCTGTACCTCATCACCATGCTCCGTGACAATTCTATATATTTCTTCTTCCACTAAGGTTCGGTACATTCCATCACTGCAGAGAATAACATAGTCCCCCGGAATCAATTCAAAGGGAAATTCATTCACATCCATAAGCCTTACATTTCCCATACCAATATAGCTGGTCAGTGCCTCCCCCCGATATATCTCACTTTCGTAATATTCTTTGGTAATCCTGTTTTCCATCAATAGCTTATTTAATTCTGCCTTGTAATTATGTTCTTCGTTGACCGCCAGTATTTCTTTGTTTCTCACAATGTAAATTCTACTGTCTCCTACAGATAGCCAATGGAGCTTATTTTTTCTCACAATCACTGCCACCACTGTACTGCCGCAGGATAACTGTGTTCCATCTTCTGCTGTCAGCATAGCGACCTTTTCATCAGCTATTCTTGCCTGCTGTCTGAAAAACAGAGGAACCTCCTCGATTTCTTCCTGTTCAAATCCTTCCCGAATACTGTTTATGGCAGTATTGCTGGCCAGGGCTCCATCATCTAAGCCTCCCATGCCATCACAGAGAACTGCCAGAGTCTTATGTTGATAGACCTTACCAAAAACAGCATCCTCCTGATACTTTCTTGTGCCCTGAATACTTGAGCTACCGATTAACATCCTGTCACTCTCATCTGGGTACATTTCCAATGTCACAAGATTGTTTTCTATTCTCATATGTTCTCCCTTTTACCAGTATATTGTAATCTTCATTTTACCCGCCTGGATTTTATCGCCCTGTTTCAAAATCTCTTTCCCCACAAGCTTTTTTCCATTCAGATAAGTGCCATTGGTGGTCTGTAAATCCTCGATGGCAAATCCGTCGCCTTCTTCATATAGAACAAAATGCTGCCTTGACATCTGTACGTCATCTAAATAAACATCACAGATATCAGAACGACCCACCATAATACTTTTCTTTACTTCCACATGTATGGGTTTCTGGGCGCCCTCCACTTCCAAAGTAACCATTTTCCCAGGGACATCGGCCTGTTGTGCCACAGCCACATGATGTTTCTTTTCCATCTGCTGTTTTAGCACTACCTTGTCCTCCACGGTAACCAGTACATTCCGCCTTTTTATATTACGGTACATAATAAACACCGCTGCACCTGCTGCCCCCAGGATTCCTATGCACAAAATCACCGGAAAAAATGTTCCAAACAACCCCAAATTTACCTTTCCATCCTCCACCTTAAGTTTGCTCTTTTTCTTTAATGGATTCTGCTCCATGGAATCATCGGTGATATTTTTGTAGCTTATGGTGTATTCCCCGTTTAACAGGTCCTCACCAAACTTTAACTCCGCACGATAGCCGTGCTTTTTCGTATCATCGCAGGTTACAGTATAATCAGAGATTGTCTTTTTACCCTTATACTTTACTTCGTAGTTTCCAGCCACCTCTGCATGTAATACCTTTTCATCAAAAGTCAAGGTAAAAACATTTTTGTCTTTTTGTTTCTTCACCTTAACCTTTGGTGGATTCCTATCTTCCTGATAGGTATCAAAACAGGCCTCCATGGTCTGGACATTTTCCTTAAACTGGACTCTCATGGTCTTTAGCTCATAGTCCACCTTGTTGCTTTCCATCTCGCCCTTGATTTCATACGCCTGATAAAACAAGTTCTGGAGGTTTAAAATCACATTGGCAGCTTCCTCATTTCCGAAATAAGAAAGAGTTCCTCCACTGCTTCTTACAAATTCCCCCATACTGTTTACCGCAGTGTCATTGCTTGTCACATTGTCTGTTGGTGTCATAGCATACATTGGAAGACCAGTTTTTAGCAATGCATCTAAGGCTTCTTTCTGAGTGGAATGATTCTGTGAAAAGTCTTCCGCATCTGTGATAACCATTCCTACCTTACGTTTCGTTTGTTCCTTAGCAGTCTTTGTCATTTCCGCTGTCTGTTTCATCGCCTCAAACAATAAGGTATTCTGGTCTCCATTGTTCAATCCTTGGATAGCATTTGTCAACACTTCCCCTGCGCTTTCTTCCCGACACACGGTTTCTACAGCATCGCCAAAGGTAACTAAGGTCAATGTGTCCTCTGCGCTCATAGAAGATGCAAACTGCAACAACGCCTGCTTGGTTGCTTCAAAGGTTGCTTTGCTGATAGAAGCAGATTTGTCCACCAAAATATAGTAACTGATTCCTGACTGGGATTGTTCAAAGGGTTCATAACTTTTCGTTGTAACCCTTCCCTCTCCATACACAATAGAAATATCCTGAGCGGAGTACACTGCCCCATCCTCAGGATAAACATACACACTAAAATCCGGTGTATTTTCATTTACTGCTTCCAGTCTGACTTTTCCTGTTGCAGAATCCTCCTGCAACTGCCCTGCCTGTGCCTGCTGGCTTTGTACTTCTGCAGCCCACACATTACCTGATGTAAGTCCACACACAATACAGCCAGCAACCATTGCACCAGCCACGTACCTTGTTAATCTCTTTTCTCTTACCATTTTAAATCTCCCTTACAGAATGGGACAAACACTAAATCACATTCTCCCACATTTATGACATCTCCCTCAGCTAACTGCCGGGGTTTTTCCAGCAATTCATCATTTATGTAGGTTAAACTTCCTGCATCCGGAACTACGTAGAATACATTTTTTCTATCTTCGTATACAAATCGACACTGTTCCTTTCTTGCAACCTGCCTGTCATTTCCAAGAACAATATCATTGTCATGGTCCCTGCCTACCAGATTAAATCCCTGATATAGTTTAAAGTCTCTTCCTCTCTCCGGTCCTTGAATGCACACCAGCCATCCACACACATTCTTCCTGCTTTCTGTGACCAGCGCTATAGTCTTTCCTTCGTCCAAATCCTTTTTCTCTTCCTCATTTTCCATCTCTTCGCTTGGATGACTTTTTACATACTGGGCAAGGTATTCTTCCACTTTTGTGTTTCCCATAGGTACCGTAACCCCCTCGTTCATATCATTTTTTTCCATTCCTGATATGCAATGGGGGCACTGTGTATACTTATCTCCATCATAATAATGATTATTTTTACACTGTATAATTGCCACGATTATTTCTCTCCTTTCCACACCGCAACCGCTGAATAGTTGTCCATATTCACATTTTTTCCATTTCTTTTCACTCGCTTAACCATTTTCTCTAGCCAGCTTTGAGGATTTTTAGACCAGAAAAGGTCAGATTCCATTTTCTTTTCCTCAATTAATTCCCAAAATCCATCGGAACAGAGCAAAAAACTCATATCCCGCGTTTTTTCTATTTCTTCTGAAATCTGATATTTTGGCTCATCCCATTCAATTCCCATTACCTTTAATAACCGGTTTCTGTCCTCATGATGTCTGATATCCTTCTCCTTGATTTCTCCAAGGTTCACTAACATCTGAGGAACACTGTGATCTAACGTATGTAAAACATATTTTCCTTTTTTAAATAAATAAAGTCTACTGTCGCCAATATGCCCCCACAGAACTTTATGCTCATCCATCATCAATACCACAAGAGTGGTTTTCATTTCGTTTTCCCGCCCCTGCTCCTTTTGACTTAAAAGAAGGTGTTCCTGTGCTGTTTCAAAACATTTTTTCATGCATTCCACAGAGACTTCTCTCTCCCTGGAAAATACCTCTTTCACCTGGGTCACCACCAGTTCCGAGGCTTCCGCTCCTCCACCATGTCCTCCAAGACCATCTGCCAGGACAAAGCAGCATTTGCCTTCCACTTGCTCTACCCCAACAGCGTCTTCATTGTAATCTCTGTCCCCTGGATTCGTAAAAAGACTGTACTTTATCACCGACATCATTCTTCCTCCCTTTTAATTTTTCACGTTGTAACTGTTCAAAAACACTGAACAGTTACCTCACATTTTACCTTGTATCATGTTACCATTTTATGAAAAAATTGTAAAGAGAAGCCCAACCAAAAAACTCCCCATACTCGGGGAGTTTTTTTAATCTATGTTTTCTTGCGGTCTCAGCAGTAAATGCTGAGACCTGTACTGAACAGTTACTATTTATCTAAATAGTGCATAGGCAATTAAAATAATACCTAATACAATTCGATAGTAACCAAAAACTTTAAAATCTTTCTTTTTAATGTATGAAATAAATGTTTTAATGGCAATGACAGAAACCACAAATGCAGTTACCATACCCACCACTAATATCACAATCTCGTTTCCCTGAAAGGAGCCTCCAAACTTTACCAGCTTTAATAAACTTGCCCCTACCATAATAGGTAACGCCAGGAAAAAACTAAATTCTGCTGCCACATATCGAGAGCATCCTATTAAAACTGCTCCAAGAATGGTCGCACCGGATCTTGAGGTACCCGGAATCAGTGCAAGCACCTGAAAAATTCCTATAATTAATGCATGTCGATAGGACATCTCATCAAAATCATTAATAATAGAAGTTCTGTTTTTATTACGGTTTTCCATAATGATAAAAAGAATACCATAAACAATCAGCGTAATAGACACTGTTTGAAAATTGTAAAAGTGTTCTTCCAAAACATCATCTAAGGGCAATCCGATAACCGCTGCAGGAAGAGCTCCTACAATTACCTTAAACCACATTTCCATGGTATCCCATTTCACATATTTATTCAAAAAACCTGCAAAGCCCTTTGTTTCTCCTGGTGCAAACTTTACATGATTTTCATTTTTTCCGGTGACAAATGGCCAAAGTTTATTCCAAAACAACACAACCACTGCCAAAATGGCTCCTAGCTGAATCACCACCAAAAACATTTCCATAAATTCAGGAGTCACATCAAGCTTGATAAATTCATCAAGTATAATCATGTGCCCCGTACTGCTAATGGGTAACCATTCTGTAATCCCTTCTACAATACCTAAAAGAATTACCTTTAGAATTTCAATAAATCCATCCATGAAATAACCTCCGTTATTCGATTACTGTCTCATCCTTAACAGCTTCTCTTACGACACAGACCCAGGTCTTACCTGTATTCACTTTAATCTCATTGCCACTCATATCATAGTACTTTGTTCTATCCCAGTCTGCTGATTTTGTCCAGGTAATGGGAATTGCCTTACCATTTGTGATGTAGTATCCGGACATTCCTTCTCCTACAATATCGTATGCCTTATAATCTTTGGCATCTCTTGATACACCTACATTGTTCTGAATAATAATATTCTTCACTGCAAGTTGTTCGCCGTCTAAATCATCAATCTGTTTTCCACCATACTGGAATCTGTAATACAAACCGTCTTCTGCATTGTATTCAAACCAAGGCTTGTTTACATCATATCCAGCCGGTGTTACCTTATTGGCAGGAATTCCATCCGCAAGTTCCACCTGCTCTGTCTCTGCTGCAAAGTTAAAGTGTGGCTTTAGCACGGTACCTCTCACTTCGTCAAATGTTAAATCGTAGTCATATTTTTCCACACCCTTTAAGATTCCTTCTCCACTGGCATATGCATTATGTGGTGCCTTTCTGTCGGAAGAACGGTAATAAACAGTTCCGTCAAGAATGGTTCCGTCTAAATTGTCTACATCATCCCTTGCCAACACATCTGATACATACAATGCCGGACCACCAAAATGACAATAAATCGCATCATATTCCAATGCCCAATACACATAATAATCACGACAGCTTCTTACCGAACCAATCTTTTCCAACCCTTTCCAGTCTTCAATAATCCCCATCAAACGGGTAAGATTTCCCTCTACATTACACTCATATATAATACCAGCCTTTGAAATACTGGTCTGAGGACAAGCTTCTTTAATATTATTAAACATTACTGCAATAGGCCTCTGATTTTCAAACGACGAATCCATTACCTGATTTGTAATGTAGCTTCTATACTTACCATCCCCAACGCTTTCTTCTTCCTTTGTTGCCTCTTCTGTTATGTCTGTTACGGCTTCTGTAGGAGTAGTCTCTGTTGTTTCCTCTTTCGATGAACCACATCCCACCATAACAGTTGCAACTGTTGCCAATAATAACATGGCCACTTTCATTTTCTTCACTGTTTCTTCCTCTCTTTCCATAGGTTTTTTCACATACTAAGACATCATATCATATATTTATGGATTTGTGAACAGATTCCTTTCTTAAAGATTTTTTAAGTATGAGGTTTTATTTATCTCCTACCTGTTACAACAAGATTCTTAAATTTTTATTAAAATATATTTTTTCTATTGATATCCCCCCCCCAAATATGATATTTATTTTTTCTGTACGCGTATAAATAAACAAAGGAGTTTTTTAAAGTATGAAAAAAATCATGAAACCAAAACAATTATTTTTAACAATATTTAACTTATTTTTATTCTATTCATTATTGACTATCCAAACACCGGCAAGTACTATACTTACCATGGAAGAAACGTGGACGGATGAAAGCGAAGAGACAATTAACGACTTATTTGAGCAAATGGCAACAAACCATACTAATAATATGTTAAATGCTACTTCAAACACACAACAGTCAAAAATAGAAAAAGAGTTGTCTAAACATGGTGTCCAGAAAATGACAGACTCTCAAATAAATAATTTTATCAAAAGCAATAACTTTCATCCAAATAGTAATATAAGTTTTTGGCACAAAGATAGTACATATAAATACAAGGGTAAGAAATATTTTATTCGCAAAATATATGCCAAATCTTGCGGAGACAACAATCGGTTGGACGATGGTGGTGATGGATGTGCTTTATACACAGATATGTCATATTTAATGAAAAACACTAAATACCTTGCATCAATCTATACACAAAAAGCTCTCGGACTAATTCCTGTTATTCAGTGGACGCCATATGAATTGTTATTTGCAGATGTTTCGAATGTAACGAACGAATCTCATAAAGTTACTTACCGAAGCACACAAACCTATTGTTGGGTTTATGTAGAACCATATAATGCAAAGAAAAAAGGGCAGAATCTTCAATTATGCTTTTCTACTAACATGGTAACAGTTTCCTACTCACAGGTTTTTGCTGGTTATAAAACCGAAACCAAGACTGTAAAGAAGAAAAAAGTCCCATATCGTGTACCCTATACAAAAGCTATTTCTTCCCGAAATTTCACATCCAAAGCTACTAGTTATGGTAGCACTAAAAAAGCTGTTATGTACTATTTGGGCGAGAGTACTCAACGAACTAGTTATGTAGAACAATATAGATTTCTAGGACCTAGTGGTTCAAATAAAAAGCACACTCAAAAACTTGCCTTATTTGACTCACCAAATTTACTCAAATGAAAGGAATGAAAATAAATGCAAATTAACTTTGGAAGATTAATGGATTTAGGATATGAAAGATATCTCGGAATACAAAACGGAAATAAATATTACATCATATATGTAGACGGAAATGGTACTATGCTTAATTTTAGAAATCCCTTTTATTATAGTTTAGTTGGGTATATTGACAAAAAAGGAAACAATCATTGTCACGTGTTTTCTGGTATTACAGATCCTCTTCTCCAGAGTATTCTCTTTTTTTGCAGTGCCCTTATCGGAATTATAGCAACCGAATCCATATGTAATGGATTACTTATTGCAATTCTTTCCTCACTAACAGTGGGAAGTATCACATATATTCTATCAAGGATGAGTTCGAAATATAAAATTAGCAAAACAAATTTATTACAATTTATTGAAAAACAGCTCACTGCAAACAATTCATAAAAACCACGTAACTGTTCAGTATATCTGAAGGTTTCGTAGACCAATTTTACCCAAAAAGGAGATGTGTCCCCACATCTCCTTAATGTTAGTCCTAAACTATTATTTATTTCACAATCTTAATTTTCATGGTTGCTTTTTTCTTTGAACCATCTTTTGCCTTTGCTGTGACAGTCACTGTCTTTCCAATACCAGCCTTCTTGGCTGTTAATTTTCCGTTCTTAATTGTGGCATATTTTTTGTTGGATACAGACCAGGTAATTTCCTTGTTCGTTGCATTCTTTGGTGAAATGCTTGCAGTTATTTTTAAAGATTTTCCTGCCTTTAAGGTTTTCTGATTCTTCTTTGTTGATAAGGTAATCTTCTTTACTGCTACCTTTTTGGCAACCGTTACCTTTACCTTGGCAACTACCGTTCCTCTATCCTTGGCTCTTACAGTAATCACTGCACTCTTTCCACCAGCAGTTTTCTTTGCTGTGATTTTACCCTTGCTATCCACAGTTACTACCTTGGTATTGCTTGAAGTATAGGTTACTGCTTTATTCTCTGCTTCCATAGGAAGTACTTTGGTCTTTAACTGATAGCTGTTTCCTGCCAGTAAGGAAAATTCTGACTTATCCAACTGGATTTCAGAGACGTAAGCACCGTAAACGAAATCCACATCAATATCTTTCGTGATATTTGCAATCTGGTATGTGGTATTGTTGCCATCTCCCTTGATAGCTACACTCTTTCCGTCTACCTTCATACTCTTTAAATAGTAATTATCCAGTAATTCCAGCTTTAACTCTACGCTGTCTCCCGGATTGTACCTTCCAACGCCCCAAGCGAAACCACCTTCCATGTTGTCCGTGGCAGTTACACTAAAACATGCAGAACTTACAGGGATTTCATAGATTTCATAATC
This sequence comes from uncultured Lachnospiraceae bacterium, assembly GCA_902767135.1. Classification (GTDB taxonomy): domain Bacteria; phylum Bacillota; class Clostridia; order Lachnospirales; family Lachnospiraceae; genus RUG11237. The sequence continues at coordinate 32,764 of CACXGE010000124.1, forward strand.
TCCACTAAGATAAAAATCTAAGATTTCATCATAAACTGGTTTTCCCGATGTCATCATAATAAACTTATCATCCAGAACTCCTGCTACATAAGTCTGTTCATCCAAAATCTTATCCATGGTAAAGTCGGTTGCTTTATAGGAGTCTGTTGCCACATTATACATAAAGATGTCTCCATATTTTTCTGCCTGACAGTTAGAGTAAATCAGACCATCACTTACCGCAGACACATCTCCGGTGTAATATTCTGGCAACATGCTGGCTTCCGGTGTATCCGGTGTCACCGGTTTGTAGCTTTCTTCGTAGGTAACCGGATCCCCCAAAATAATCTCTGCCTTTGAAATGGTCCAGTTCTTTCCATCAAAGATCATGTTCTTTGGAGATTTCTTGCTACCTCCACCTAAGGTAAGCACTAATTTATTTCCTGTCTGTACTGCTTTGGCTGCAAATCTTCCCTCTGGAAGTTCTGCTCCCTTACTCCACTTCTTTGTTTTTGTATCATATACGTACACATCTTTTACAGCTTCTTTTTTTTGATTATCATATCCACCCATCAAATATAACTTTCCATTATATCCAGCTAAAGTAGAACACTGATATGCATAATATTCGTTTTTCTTATCTAGTCCTAAATATCCGTCCGGAAGGTTTGCAATTTTCTTCCATTTCATTGTTTCCATATCAAAGGAAACCAATACACTTTTCATTGCGTAGTCTTTATACAAATTAGCCACTGCATAAATTGTCTGATTACACATAGTTGGAGACTCTACAGCTACCCAGTCATTTTCTGAGGTCTTTCCAAAAATATCTTTTGCGGATATTCCGGTACAATACTGGAATATCTGTGCTTTTTCTCCCATGGTATCGTTTACATCGGAGTATATGCCTACATTATCAAAATATTCTATTTCTCCATTGTCACCTACCATGTATCCCATGTTTCCATTGGTTAATACACTGGAGCCCTCAAGATTATAACCCACATTTGCAGCAAGACCTACTAACTTTGGTGTTTTTCCTTTGGCAAAATACTTATTTGCCTTCAATTCTCTACCATCTGAGGTAACTGTAATTTTTAAGCGTTTGTTATAAAAATCACCGGATAATAGAATTTCCTTATCCGTACCGGAAACCTTTTTCGTCTCCACACCTTCTACTGTAACAGATGCATTCTTGTCAAAGTAACGTCCGGAAATCAAAAGCTGTCCCTTTTCATTTAGGGAAACCTCTTTTAAGAATGCTCCCTGCTGATCTGCATGGTTTAAATCTAACATACCATCTGTGGCAACTTTACCTTTTAAGGTATCAAGCTTGGTCACTGCACCTAACACACGGGCTTTTCTATCTAACGCATCATCCTTTGGATAAGCTGCTGCCATAGCTGCCACCGCACCTGACACATATGGTGTTGCCATAGATGTACCATTATAATAAGCAGTTTTTCCGTATTCTTCTTCTTTTAAATTCGGCTTACTTACAGCAAAATCATCAATATGTACTTCAATATCTCCATCTCCCAGAGCGACTACAGCAACCATCAGTGCATTTACCTGTTCTTTTTTCGCCTTGTCTTGCCCTGGATTACACTGAGTCCAGTAATTTTCTTCACCAGAAGTAATTGACTGAAGCATCAAGTCATAATTTATCGACTCAAAGGTATCCTTATCAAAAACACCCATTCCTGTCCCCCAGCCCACCATAGGTACATCCTCTGGTGCATATGAAGTCTCTGGCTTCTTTGGTGTAATCTTCGCCTTTACCATGGCATTTGCTATAGCCAGTGTACTGGTAGCCGGCTGAATATACGGAAGTACCAGAATATAATTTTCGTCTTCCTTTGCATCCTTAATGGTCCACTTTAAGGAAGTTTTATCTGATGGGTCACCTCCAAAGTACTCATCTGACACCACTTCAACCTTCATTTTCTGGATTTCATCTTCATCCGTATAATCTCTCAGATAAAAATATGGAATCTGATTACCATCTAACGACTTGATATCTACTAATTTCTGCATTGTCTGTCCTGGTTTGGATTCAGAAGCTTCATCTAAGGCTGTTGCCACCTCCACCAGGTTTCCTGAGAACCCCTGGAAAAATTCACAGTTCTTGTAGTTTCCATTTTCATCTTTTCCATAAGCCCTTGGAGTAAAATTATTGTAAGAAACTGTGGATAAAATGTCGGCACCTGGGGCTGCCACATCTACATACTCACAACCGTAGTTAGAAAAATCTGCCAATTCTCCCTTTTCATTCACGGCTGCAACTGATACAATATATTCACTATCGATACAGGCTGGGGAAGTTATATATTCTACTCCTAACTCTGAATACTCATTACCAGCAGCACATACTGTGATAGCTCCTGCTTCACCTACCATGTCGATGGCAGCACCCAAAGCTTGATCCTCATCACTATACGGATCTCCACCACCCCAGGAATTGCTGACAGCTACTACATTTGCTCCCAATTCCATAGCTGTATAAATATATTCATAGGCTTCTACCGCATCATAGGTGTCACCATAACCTTCTGCGTCCAAGAATTTCAATGGCATAATCCTGGTATTGCAGCTTTCTGCCACAGAGCTGATAATACCTGCACAATGACTGCCATGTCCAGCATCGTCCATAGGATCTGCATCATCGTTTACCGTATCATATCCATGTTTTCCACTTAAATACGCGGTATATGGATTTTCCCAAATATAATCCTTTAGTAATTCATGATCATAATCCACACCTGTATCTATTACAGCGATAATCTGTTCTTTATCAGTTGTAGCCTTTACCTTGTCTGACTCTGGATTGATATCCAGTCCCAAAGCACCATTACTCTGTCCCTGATTATCCAATCCCCACAGTTCTTTTTCATAGCTGTTTTTATCAATATCTAAGGCTGAATAGATGTAGTTTGGCTGAGCAATCACATCCTTATCTTTTCCTTTATATAACGCTAACAATTCTTCTGTGCTTAATTTATCAGAAGAAATCTTTGATACCAAAAGAGCTGGCTTTTTCCCTGCTTCCAATATTGTACTTTCTTTAAGAGAGAGCCCTAATTCCTTTGCTGTTCCCCTGACTGCATTAATTGCTTGGGTATTTTCCTTTTTGCTCTTTCCCGCTTTGGAAACCAAAAGAATTTCTCCTTCTACATATTTTCTTTCTTTCTTTTTGTTCTTCAGCTCTTCCACCTTTTTTTGTAGCTCTGACTGTCCTGTCAGCACCTTAGAAGATTTTTTCTCCTGAAGATTTGTCTGTGCACTTACATCACAAGGCACCATGGTTGCCATCATGCTAAATGCCAGCAGACCACTCACTACTTTTTGTAGCTTCATTATAAAATCACCTCTTACTATTTATTCGCTATCCGGGTACGGATGTACAGTAACGCCGGATAACAGTAACCACTATATCACACCTTCCCTATCCCTGCAATTGACTTTCTCTCAATTTATAATTATCTTAATCTAATCTTAAATAAATGCACCAAAACTATAACTTGTATTTTCTTCCATATGGTTTATAATGAAGATGAGACGAAATAATTTTTAAGGAGGTGAATCATATGGCAAATTATTTTGGTCTGGGTACAACAAATGTATCAACACTGTTCTCCAGTCTAAGTTCTTCCGGCAGTAGCAATACTTCCTTTTTGGGAGACTATACAGCCATTCGAAACGGAAGCTACAAAAAGCTTTTAAAAGCTTACTACAGTGATAAGAATGCTGCTACTGAAAAACCAAGGAAGGATAAGACTGACAAAACGCAACCCAAAAACACTACCAGGTTGGAGAATGAGAAGCTAAAGTCTGCAGCCACTGCAATCACAAAAGTAAAAACGGATGCCGCTTCTTTATCTTCTGCAGACTTCACCGAGGCAAACCGCTCAAAGATCGAGAAAAATGTGTCTTCTCTGGTGAAGGACTACAATGATATGCTGAAGGATACCAGTAATGTGTCTTCTTCTCTGACACAGAGAAGAAGCTGGATGACAGGAATTACATCCGCCAGCGTTTCTACCTTGGAGTCTGTTGGTATCACCATCAATGAGGACAATACCCTTTCTCTGGACTCAGAAAAACTTTCAAAGGCTGCCCTTGGCGACTTAAAGAAAGCTTTTTCCGGCACAAACTCTTATGCCGGCCAGGTGAATTCCACTGCCGGATATATGGCACAAACCGTATCCACAAAGGGAACTTCCACTGCATCGTCTCTCTATACTAATAGTGGAAATTACAACCTTTCTAATACGGCGTTATTGGATTTCTTTTTGTAAATATTAACGCAAAACAAAAGCAGGTCATGTGTAATAGCATGGCCTGTGATACTAATATAAATTGCTTTAAAGGAAATAGTGATATGAAGAAAAAGAATAGGTCGTTATTGCCCATGATATACTGTGTTATTTTTTTAGCATTTCTCCTGGGACTGCTTCTTATTGTTATAAAAGCAAAGAGCAAAAAAAATCCCAGCCAGGGTTTCCCAACTGCCCCACCAGTTTTAACCGTAACCCAATCCCCAACCCAAACTCCAACACCCAACCCGGTGATTTCATCACTTACAAATTATATGGCAGGTGAGATTCTCTCCCTGGAGAACATGGACTTTTCCAAATTAAGTCAATATTTTACAGCCAGTGAAATTGATGACGCTTTATTGGAACGAATCCAAGGGAAATCCTATCGCGAAAACCCGGATATCTCTGTCAATGAACTTCGATATCTTAAAATACTACATTATAATTTTAATGAGGAAATCCAAGTAGGCGAATTAATTGTAAACGAAAAGATTGCCACAGATTGTCTGGAAATCTTTCAGAACCTGTTTGAACATAAATATGAGATAAAATCCATGTATCTGATTGATAATTATTGGACAGGGGACAGCTCTTCCACAGATGAAGCTTCCATGAACGCTGACAATTCCTCAGGTTTTTGCTACCGCACCATCGCCAATACCACCAAACTCTCCAATCATGCACTTGGGTATGCCATCGATATCAACCCTTACGAAAACCCTTACATCACCTACAAAAATGGTCAACCGGTGCACCATCAGGACAGTGGAGAGCTTTATGCAGACCGTAGCGTAATCCGAGAGCACATGATTGACCACAATGACTTATGCTACCAGTTGTTTACCCAGAAAGGCTTTACCTGGGGCGGGGACTGGAAAAATTCCAAAGATTACCAGCATTTTGAAATGACGGTAAGGTAAAAGTCCAAGGCACCTGCCTTGGACTTTCCTTTTAAAAATTTTATGAAACAATCATTTCTTTTTTCTTCTGGTTGGAACGGTTTTCAATTTTAGGAGCACCCTTTTTTTCAATATAGTCCCTGGTAATGGTTACCGTTCCAATGTTATCGTCCTTTGGAATTTCATACATGATATCCAACATAAAATCTTCGATAATAGCCCGCAATGCCCTGGCTCCCGTTTTCTTTTCCAGTGCCTGTTCTGCAATGGCCTCCAACGCCTCATCCTCAAATTCCAGTTTTACTTCATCTAGTGCTAACAACTTCTGATACTGTTTTAAAATAGCATTTTTAGGCTCTTTTAATACCTTAACCAACATATCCTTTGATAAGGCATCCAAAGTATATACAATGGGCAGTCGTCCCAAAAATTCAGGAATCATTCCGAACTTCCGGATATCTTCCACCGTTACCTTACTCAACAGATTCGGGTCATTGTCATACTTGTCCTTCAAGTCTGACTGGAATCCGATGGAGGCAGATTTATTCAGTCTCTCCTTAATAATATTTTCTAAATCTGGGAAAGCTCCGCCACAGATAAACAAAATATTCTTGGTATTTACTGTGGTCATGGGAACCATGGCATTCTTACTGTTGGCACCGATTGGCACCTCCACCTCACTGCCCTCCAATAATTTCAGCATTCCCTGCTGTACCGCTTCCCCACTCACATCCCTTTGATTGGTATTCTTTTTCTTGGCAATTTTGTCAATTTCATCGATGAAAATAATCCCCTGTTCTGCCTTTTCTACATCATTTCCCGCTGCCGCCAGCAGTTTAGAAACCACGCTTTCAATATCATCACCGATATACCCTGCCTCTGTCAAAGACGTGGCATCTGTAATGGCCAGGGGAACATCCAAAAGCTTCGCCAAAGTCTTTACCAAAAATGTTTTACCGCTACCTGTTGGTCCAATCATCAGCATATTGGATTTTTCTATTTCAATGTCATCCACGGTGTCAGTGGCTACTCGTTTATAGTGGTTGTAGACTGCCACCGAAATCACTTTCTTTGCATGCTCCTGACCTACCACATATTCATCCAGACTTGCCTTAATTTTATGAGGTGCAGGAATATCCTTAATATCAATGATAGGTTTTGTTTTTTCTTCTGGTTTTTTCTTTTTCACTTTTCGTGCTTTAGGGTTGTCCACTTTTCCACCAAAATTCATCAAATCTGACATATTGAAAAAGCTTATATTGGGTATGTTTTTCATCATGTTTTCATAGTCAAAGTTTCCGTTTCCCATAGTATCTAGTGTTCTCTGCATACAATCCGAGCACACACAGATATTATTTGGCATATGCACCATCTTTCCCGCGGCACTCTCAGTCCTATGACACAGATAACATATGTCTTCGTATCCGTTGTCTTCTTTTTCTTCTACATTATTTTCTGTATTCTTTTCCATATATCCTCCCATATTCTTCCACTTGTAAAATAATAGCTGACGCATCTGTTCAGAACCTTTGAATAGTTACTAACCCACACTATTTGAGAAATCAAAGTTTCTCACTCTTTCTTTACACATTATCGTAACAGTTTAGCCACAGGCTAGACTGTCACAAAGATTATAGCAAAGAAAAGACACCCCCACAATAGATAAGGGCATCTTTTCATGAAATTTTTATAATCTGAAATTACTGTCTGGCTTCGCTACTGCTGCCAAGGGTAATGGTTACTGTCTGGGATGCATACGCTCCGTTATTTGTGCGTTCCACTTCTAAGTCAATGGTTTCCCCTGCTTTGTAATACTGAAGCTGTTGCTGTAATTCCTCAAAACTACTAATCTTTGTACCATCAAATTTCACAATGATATCCCCTGACTGTAGTCCTGCCTTTTGCGCAGCACTTCCTTCCACCACTTCACTTACATACACACCATAAGGCATATTATAATATTCGTGAGCCTCTTCTCCGATGGTTGCTCCACGAATTCCCAGATAGCCCATATCTGTCTCTTCCACCTTGTCCCTGGTAACCTTATTCATCAGTTCATCGATGATTGGCTTTGCGGCTGAGATTGGAATGGCATATCCCATACCTTCAATACTTGCCTCTGAGTATCCACCACTGGAAATTTTCATAGAATTGATTCCAATTACCTGTCCCTGGGTATTTAGTAGCGCGCCACCACTGTTACCAGGATTGATTGCTGCATCTGTCTGGATAAATCCTTCACTGTCATCTGCATTTTCTTCCCCTGAATCCCCATCCACACTGCGATTCAAGGCACTGATAACACCTGTGGTAACCGACTGTCCATAGCCTAATGCATTTCCGATGGCAATGGCTGGCTCACCCACCGTAAGAGCTGTGGAATCTCCTAATGTAGCTACTGAAATTGCACCTATGGTTTCTGCATCTAACTGGGACACTTCTACTGCAATTACCGCCAAATCCATATCCGAATCTGTGCCCTTAATCTTTGCTGGAGCTGTTTTTTCGTTGATAAAGTAAACCGTCAGTTCATCGGAACCTTCCACTACATGATTATTTGTTGCTATGAGAAGTTCGGTATCGCTTTGTCCCACAATAATACCTGAACCACTTCCTTCACTTTCATACTCAAAGTTTTGTCCCCAGAAACTTTGCTCTACCTGCGTAGATTTACTGGTAATGGAAACAACCGAAGGCATTGCATTTTTTACTACTTTTGTCACATCGGTAACTGTTGTGGTTGTTTCCGCTGAGGTTGTGGTTGTGACTATTTTCTTTTCCTCTTTTGTTTCACTGTCAGGTGTGGTTGCCACCTGGGATACTACATCTCCAAACACACTGCTTGCAATCTTGTTCACTCCATAGAAACCACCACCGGCTACGCATCCTAGAACCGCTGCAGATGCCACCATTGCCGCTGCCTTCTTAGCTACCCCCTTCCTTTTTTGGGCTTTTTCCAATCTTTTCTTCTTTTTTTCTTCCTCTTCTTCAAAATTAAAATTAGGATTACTATAGCTATAGGATTGTTGCTGTCTACTTGTCTCTCCATTTGGCATCTGATACTCGTAGTGAGGTCGCTCATATTGTCCCTGCACTACTGTCTCTGGCTGGTTGTACAAATTCTGACCTTGTCCCATGGTCTCCTGGGGTGTGGTCATAGGTTCTTCCCGATTCTGATTCTCATTACGATTCTCACTAGGAATCTGGTTCTGTTCCTGATTTACATTTTGTTGTTCCTGGGTTTCTGGATTCATTCCCTCAAAAAATTCTTTGTTCATGTCTATCTTCCTTTCATTTTTAAAATGCTTGTATTTTCTGTGTTTTCTGTGTTTTCTCTGTTTTATGTTGTTCTTTCCTCTTTACAAAAACTATGTTAACAAGCATTTGTGTTCAAATTGTGATAAAAGTTTTATAGAATTATGTATGTTAAAAAACACTCTCTTACATCCAAAGATGCAAGAAAGTGTTTTCACCATAATTTTTATTCAACTGTTACTGATTTTGCAAGGTTTCTTGGTTTATCTACATCACAGCCTCTTCCCAATGCAATATAATATGAGAATAACTGTAATGGAATTACTGCCAAGGAATTTGTAAAATATTTATTGGTTTTTGGAATATAAATTGTATAATCTGAGTTCTTTTCAATGTCTGTGTTTCCTGCATTTGTCACAGAAAGTACAACCGCCCCTCTTGTCTTTACTTCCACCACATTGCTTACTGTCTTTTTAAACAGCTCATCCTGGGTAAGCAATGCCACAACCAAAGTGCCATCCTCAATCAGCGATATGGTTCCATGCTTTAATTCACCAGCAGCATAGGCTTCTGAATGTATATAGGAAATCTCCTTAAGCTTCAATGAGCCCTCCAGAGAGATAGCATAGTCAATACCTCTTCCGATGAAGAATACATCCTTAGCTGCTACATAGCGATTGGCAAATTTTTGAATTTTTTCTCTATTTCCCAATAACATTTCAATCTGCTCTGGGATTCTCTTTAAATCTGCCACTAAGGTTTCCATTTCAGCATCATCCACGGTGCCTCGTACCTGGGCAAACTTCATAGCCAACAGGTAATGGGCTACTAACTGGGCACTGTAAGCCTTTGTGGTAGCTACTGCAATTTCAGGGCCAGCCCAGGTATAAATAACACTGTCTGCTTCTCGTGCAATGGAACTTCCCACAACATTGACAATAGCTAATACCTTGCTTCCCATCTCTTTTGCCATACGAAGCGCTGCCAAAGAATCTGCTGTCTCTCCAGACTGGCTGATAATAAGCACTAAGGTACCTTCATCCAAGATAGGATTGCGATATCTGAACTCACTTGCCACATCTACTTCGACTGGAATTCTGGATAATCCTTCAAAAATATACTTTGCGGTTACACCAGTATGATATGCTGAACCACAGGCAACAATCATAATCTTTTTAATTGCCTTGATTTCCTCATCTGTCATATTTAATTCCTCAACGACAACCTTACCATCTTTCAATCTAGGATTTAAGGTATCAGCAACCGCCTTTGGCTGTTCATACACTTCCTTTAACATAAAGTGCTCATATCCGCCTTTTTCCGCTGCCTCCACATCCCATTCAATGTGTGTGGATTCCTTGGTTAGTTCTTCTTCATAAATATTAAAGAACTTCATGGAATCTTCCTTGATGACAGCAATTTCTTCGTTATCAATAAAATACACATCTCTTGTGTACTTTAATACTGCCGGTACATCAGATGCAATCAAGTTACCCTCTTCGCTTTTTCCTACAATCAATGGACTGTCTTTACGGACTGCGTATAATGTATCTGGTTCCTCCGCAAACAAAATGCCTAATGCATAAGAACCTTCCACTCTGTGCATTACCTTTGTCACTGCTTCTAAGGCATTTCCATTATAATAATAATCCAGTAAGTGTGCGATAACCTCTGTGTCTGTTTCAGACACAAACTTGTATCCCTTCCCCTCTAACATTTTTTTAATTTTTATATAATTCTCAATAATTCCATTATGAACTACGGCAATGCTCTTTGTCTCATTAAAATGTGGATGGGAATTTACATCCGATGGAGCTCCATGGGTTGCCCATCTTGTATGTCCAATTCCAATCATACCAGGAAGCGTGGCTCCATCATGAGTCAATTCACTTAACACCTTTAATCTTCCCTTTGCCTTTGACATATTAATCTTTTCGCCATTGTACACTGCAATACCCGCTGAGTCATAACCGCGATACTCTAGCTTCGACAATCCGTCCAACAGAATTGGAGCTGCCTGCTTCTTTCCAATATATCCAACAATTCCACACATAGTTTACTCCTCCTTTAGCCAATAATTGCGACTACACGTCAGCTTTAATATGGTCTTTCTAGATAATTTTTTATAATTCTTTCCCAGACGATAGCCCAAGAATTTAAATCCACTTTGTATCACCAAAGATAAGATGACCCAAGGTTTTTTCACTTTAATAAAATGTAGTGCAGTATCTTTCACCATTTTGATTCCTTCATTTTCCGAGGAGATACCAGAAAAAATTTCCGGGTGTTCTGCCTGGGAAACACCTAAATCAAAATTTCTCTTCAACTGTTCCAGGGGAGAGTAATTGTGGGAGTGATACACTTTTGCATCTGCCCCGTAGCATACCTCGTAACCATCCTGAATCAGTCCACCACAGTATATCATATCTTCATTAAATATGCTAGGTCTAAAAAATCCATTTCTTTCCTCAAATATGTCTCTGCGATATGCCGCACACACATTAGAGCAAAAGAAGGTCTTTATTCCCAGAGTTTGTAAATCAGCCTTTGTCTTTACCCTGGATTGTTCCGGATAATTAAACTTTCTGGTATATGCCTCCAATGGACTACATCCTTTTTTGGGCAATTGTCTTGCATAAACTGCCGCTGTTTTTTCTCTCTGAAAATACTTTAACAATTGTTCTATCAACTGGCAATCGGCAGGAACTGCATCCTGGGTCATAAATAACAGGATATCCGCCACAGACTTTGCCGCACCTTCACTTCTGGTTCCACCATGATCAAATTCTTCCTTTTTGATATGAGTGACTATAATTTTAGAATCCAGCCTCTGGAAAGATTCCTTCCAAAAGGCTGGTTCTGTATTCATAACAAATATATGATCTGGTTGTTTTGTTTGGGATAATAACATTTTCAGGGTTGTTTCAAATTCTTCCCCTGGTTTATACGTGGGAATCACCACATCTACGCTTAATTTTTTCATTCCGTCTTCATCCCCGTTAATCATTCTATTTTCTGCATATCCATTTATAATTGCCTGGCAATGGGATATTTCATTTACTGTAAGGTTTGTACCTGCGCCAAATCTCTGATTTGTGTGCATCAGCTTTACGAAACTTCCATGGAATACATTTAAAGTGGTCTCAATTCTGAGATGGAAGTTTCGTAACAGTTTAGCCTATGGCTGAACTGCTACGATATTTCCGTTACTGTTCTCCTTCCACAGATGCCTCAGCACCCTCTGAACTCTCTGTCTTTTTCGGTGCAGATACCCCGGTATCATTTACAATTTTATCGTTAATAATCTGCAATGTACTTGATACCGTATAATCATCTTTATCACCGAACAAGTATTCATGCAACTGTTCTACGTTCTGTGCAAGACCCACAGGAATAACACAGTCTCCCTTAGAACCTAAGATATCATTCTTCTTATCAAATGGGAATCCGCAGGTATCCACAATCTTATAACTATTAATATCTTTTGCCAAATCAAGTAATTCAGAAAGTTCGATGTTGGTTGCACACTTAGGAAATGCTTCTTCAATAATCTTTGAAAGTGTTGCAGGAGACATTGACATAGCTTTTTCAATAATTAAGTTGATTACAAGTCTCTGGCGTTCTGTACGTTTGAAATCATCTCCGGCGGTATATCGGATTCTACAATAGGAAACAGCCTGAATACCGTTTAATAAGTGTTCTCCTGCTCCTGAGATGTTTTCTACCTTACCATTGGTAACCTTTGATGTTTCTATCTGATAATTATTTAAGTGGGTAATTTCCTCCGAGGTCAAATCGATGGTTATACCACCGATTGCATCGATGACACTTACCAGCGCCGAGAAATCTACCGTAGCAAAACTGGTGATGTCTAAATCGAGGTTCGTATTTAACATCTTGATTGCCTGTTCCGGTCCTCCACAGCTATATGCGTTATTCGCTTTATTATATGTGTCATTACCAATATTTAAATATGTATCTCTGTATACGGAGACAAGCTTTACTTCTTTTGTCTCTTTGTTAATGCTACACACAATAATACAGTCACTTAAGGTTCCTTTTCCAAGTACACCGGTTCGTGAATCCACACCAAAAAGTGCAATGTTCCAGAACCCATCCACCTTATTCTCTTCCTGAACATTCAGATTTTCCTTCTTTACATCGGCTGAAATCAAGTTACTTCCTGCTCCTTGATTTCCTCCCTTTTTATCCATAACTGCAATGATGACTGCCGCCAAAAGTGCAACTACAATCACAGCCGCCTCTACTGCAATCAAAATGATTCTATTCCTTTTTTTAGCTGTTTTTGTGGTCTTCTTTTGTGTCCCTTTCCCCGCTTTTTTGGGGGCTGTTGCTTTTTTGTTATCTGCCATGTGATTTTCTTCCTTTCTGAAATATATTTCTTCTTCCTTTAATATGCATTTTTATTGACAAAGCCCGTAAAGATAGTTAAAAACAAAATCTTTATATCAAAGGCCAAGGTCCAGTTTTCAATGTAATATAAATCGTATTCAATTCTTTTTTTAATGGAGGTATCCCCACGAAGTCCATTAATCTGTGCCCACCCTGTAATTCCAGGTCTCACTTGGTGTTTGACCATATACCTTGGAATCTCTTCCTGGAATTTTTCAACAAAGAAAGGGCGTTCCGGTCTTGGTCCCACCAAAGACATATCTCCTAGGAGAACATTAAATAGCTGGGGTAATTCATCAACACTGGTACTTCTAATAATTTTTCCTATGGGTGTTACTCTCGGATCGTTTTTCACTGTCCAACATCCCTGTTCTTCCTTTGGAGTCTGAACTTCCATAGAACGAAACTTATACATCTTGAACTTACGATTGTGCAATCCCACTCTTTCCTGACTATAAAGAACAGGTCCTTTTGATGTCAGCTTTACCAATACTGCTGTAAGCAGCATAATCGGTGAAAAAATTACAATTGCAAAAAGAGCTCCCACAATATCCACCGCTCTCTTTACAAAACTATTAAAGAAATTTGTTAAAGGAACATTTCGAATATTGATAACCGGAAGACCCAACAAATCCTCCGTATAAGGTCTTGTGGGTATAATATTGTAATAATCCGGAATAAATTTGGTGTGTACTCCTGATTTTTCACACATATTAACAATATGCTCCAAATTAGAATACTTATCCAGACTTAATGTAATTGCGATTTCATCCAGTTTATTTTGCGGAAGGATAATGGGAAGATTTTCCACTGCTCCTATCACCTTTACCCCTTTATATATGGTACCTCGTTCCACGTCATCATCCAAAATTCCACGAATGGTATAACCCCACTGCGGATTTGCTTTTATTCTGTCAATATATTGTTCTGCTGCATGGCTGTATCCAACCAGCAACACATGCTTCATATTAAATCCATTTTCCCGTACACTGCGCAGAACGTATCGAACCGAATTGCGGAAAAACACATCTGCCACAATATTGATCACGTAAAAAATAAACATCATACTACGTGAAAAATTAGGTTCGTTGACAATATACAAACCAACAATAAAGATTAACAATCCAACTGTGTTTGCCTTAATAATGTTACTGCATTCAATCCTTCTTGCCTGAATACGTTTCGATGCATAAAGGTTAAATAGGGAATATAACATCATATACAACGGAACAATAATAATTAACGCCGAAGCATAGGTTCGAAAGGATAAGGTTCCACCTACGTTAACAAACCAGTCGGTTTTAAACTTTATATAATATGCAGCTATATACGAGATTACAATGATTGCTGCATCCAAAATAACATGCAGCCGATTAAAGTATTTTTGATTATCTTTTATCAATTTATCACCTTTTTTCTGCAATCATAAAGTTTATATTACAATAATTAGCATAAACTTGCAACAAAAAACTTTCTTAAGATTCGTATCACTTTCTCTGGTACAGTTTATTTCAGTCGTTTTCCCATATTGCTCCACAATTCTAACTGAAATCTGACATAATTTTTCCAATGTTTTTTCAGAAATCTAACCTTTTTATCCTTTAGAGGCATGGTCAGCCCTTTACACAGTCCTTTCAAATACTCTTTTCCAAATCCAAGGTGTATGAAAAAAACGAATTTCACCGCAAATCCCGCCATGAGAAACGGAAGATTTAATATCTTCATTACCAGCGGGAAATTTTTTCTTATAATATATATACTGTTTCTGGAAGAGTTCTTTATCTTAAACTCATTATATCGGCTGCCACTAGCACCGCTTCCTACATGATACACTCTTGCCTTCGGCTCGTAAAGATTCTTATACCCATGCAATTTACTGCGAATTCCCACATCCACGTCTTCCAGATAAGCAAAATGTGCTTCGTCGAAATATCCAATTTGTTCAAATACTGATTTTCGATAAATTGCCGCACCCGCGCAAGCGGCAGTGATTTCATAGGATTCTTCGTAATCGTCTATGGATTTATCTTTTCCATTGGCAAAGGCCCAGCCTAAGCTACAGTAAAAATCCCCGGCATCATCAATCATAGTTCTGCAATTATCCTGTATCATCATGGACGAAACAGAAAAGATGTGACTGTCCTTTCGAATGGTCTCGTATAGACCTTTGATAAATCCTTTACAAACCTTGGTATCATTATTCAGCAGAATCACATAGGGAGTGACTGCTGCTTTGATGCCTACGTTTACAGCCTTACAAAAGCCAGTGTTCTTTCCCAGGGGAATTACCCTTACATCTTTGTATTTCCTCTCTATCAATTCCCGGCTTCCATCTTTCGAACCATTATCCACCAGAATCATATCAAATTTCATCTGAGTTTGTTCTTTGTATAATGCCTGAAAACAATCTTCCACAAATTTTATCCCATTATAATTAGGTACAACTACTGTTATCTCATTCATTGTCTACTCCTCAATCGGTACTCTCCTCTGATTTCATCGCAATTTTCGTTGTAATATGGATCTTTTTTATATTGACCCATGTCTAAATTTATGCTTTCCATACCTTGTTTTTTCCCAAGGTACACCGTTTGTACCAACGGTGTATACATATTAGTATATCCAGCTTCCTTCAGTCTGAAACACAAATCCACAACAGATTCTCTCGCCGAAATATCTTCCCTAAAATATCCTGCTCTCTCTAACACCTGATGCTCCACAGCAAAACACATACTCACCGCCATCACACTTCGATTCAGACACAAACGGTGAAAATATCCTGTCTTACGTTTTGCATATCTGCTAAAATAGGAGACACATCCATCCCTTGTCGTTATAAGCCCTGCCTCTAAAACCTTACCTTGAAAGAGATTTTTACACCCCACCACTCCACAACCATGTATTCTGGCAAAACCGGATAAAACATCTTGATAGTCTTCTGTGAGAACCTTCATATCCTTAGGTCTAAAAATCAACACCTGAGACTTTGTCTTTTGCGCCAGCTCACTTAAGGTACGTCCGGTATCTTTTAAGTCATATTCCAACACCTTTACATTTTCTTTGGATAGTCCTCTTACCTGCCACTGAAAAAATCCATAATTCTTAGTATTCTCCACTATTGCACTCATCCCACACCTTTCAAAATGTGCCTGGACACTTTTCTTGGCTGCCTGGTATGCATACAATTTGCTTTCCGGTGATGCGGCAGTAGAATTGCTGTGAGTTCTCCAGTGATATAATACTTTGGGTATATGTCTGATTTCCATTGTGTTTTCCACACATCTCAAAATGAAATCATAATCCTGAGCACCGTCAAATTCCTTCCGAAATCCACCAATCCGCCCTACAATGGTTTTCCTTACTGCAAAGAAATGGCAGATGTAATTGTTGGTCCGAAGCAGATTGATATCAAAATCCGGTTTAAAATTTGGTCCAAAGTACCGATTGGTCTCGCTTTCCAATTTATCTTCATCTGTATAGATAATGTCTGTCTTAGGCTCATCCATCAACACCTTCATCATCTCATACAAGGCATCCGGCTCTAAGATATCATCATGGTCAAACAGACAGATAAAATCTCCCTTTGCCATTTCAAGTGCCTCATTGGTGTTTTCTGAAATCCCTTTGTTTTCTTTCAATTTTTTATATTTTATTCTGGAATCCACATCCATATACTCTTTTATTACTTCAAAGGGCTCCTGTAATGTACTACCGTCAGCAATACAAAGTTCCCAATTCCCATAACTTTGTCTTTGGCAGCTTTCTATCATTTCCCTTAGAAATTCCTTTGGTGTATTATATACCGGCACCAGAATGCTAAACAAAATTTTTTCTTCAAACACCTGATTGTTCTGTCGCTCCAATTCTGTCTCGCTGCACTTAGATGCCACCATTATCTTATGATAATCTTTCTCCAGATAATCACGATAAAGACGTTCTTCCATTTTCAAAATAAGATTTCCCACACTGTGCTGTGGATTCTGTAAATATCGAATCCCACGAATAAAATAATTGCTATTTCGTTTCTTCATATCCGTCCCACTTCACCTTTTTCTCATATTACCCAAAAACCACATAAATCCCCAGATCAATACTACAGTGCCAATCAAATATATACTATAATAGTACATAAACAGCAAAGAAGGTGCTGTGACAAAAATCAAAGGTACCTTGCCTAATATTCCCAACAGTACCAGCAGATAGGCCCACTGCTTCTTTACCAGCAAAAATACCGCCGTTACCATCAAAACCACAAGGGCGGGCAGCATACTGTACACTCCGTAAAACACACTAAGCTTCTGAGTGTTATCCTCTGGGGTTCCCAATTCCAACAAAGTAAGTACCTTTTTTCTCAATGTGGCATTGAGAGCCCCGGCACCTTTGTATTTTTCACAAAATTCAATATAATTTGCATTGTCCTGACTTTCATAAAGTTCTGTGGTATTCATCAAAATTCCATAAGAATGGGTAAATGTATGGACTCTCTCTTTGAAGAATACCTGTGGGTAAGTCAAAATCAATTTATAATACGCCTGTTTAAATTCCGAGTATTCCTCCTTTGTATAACCGGATTTTATCAGGGCAGGTTCACTCCAGAAAATACTGATTCCACTTTTTCCTTCGGCATACCCCTGTAACATAATCTGGGTATCAAGTACCTTATCAATGGTATCTATCGCTTTCAAATCTGCGGCGTCACGATTCTTATCAGCCTCTGTAAGCAACGGTGCCATAGGAAGAACAATGGAGGTTATCTCGTACTGATCCCCTGACACCATTTTATTTCCAAGGTTCTGGGGTAGAAACACCAATATACCTGCAAGACAGATTACTGCCACATACCCAATCTCCTTCTTCTTTTGTGTACTGTTTTTAAAGAATACAAAAAGATACACAAGTGGTATCCAAATAAGATAATAAATTCCCTCCGTTCTCCACACTGCACAAAGTGCTGTCAAAACCACCACTGCAATTTTTTCATATATTCCAAATCTTCTCTTTTCATAAATAGCTGACACAAATATCACGGCCAGTGTCATTTCCAGAAAAACATACACTGACATTCTCATTGGATACATATTGGAATCCAAAACAGGAAACGCAAAAAAAGGCAGTAGTAGCCAGAACTTATGCTTGAATCTCAGAATTTTATCCATTCTTTCGCATACATACGCCACACAGATAGAATTCACCAGACACTGGACTACTACAACTCCTGCCGGTGTTGGCAAAAGCATAAGGGAAAAGAAATAAAAACAGGAGGTCAGATATCCCTGCCAGAACAAGGGGGTTAAGGTGGTTGCATCCCTTAAAATACCAAACTCATCCATTCTCCATGCTCCTGGATAAACACAGAAAAGCAGAGCTAACATACAGCAAAAGTAAATCACACCAAATTCAAATCCCACCTTAATGCGTTCTTTTTGTTTTATGTTTTCCACCAAAGCTGCAAGCATCTGATAAAGAAAGCACAACAATACCAAAAAAACTGCTTTCATCCCCATACTATACAGACTTAATATACTATCCTTCCCCGTTGAAAAATTTGTCAAAGAATAGGAGAATATTATTTTATCCGTAAAAAAGCTTATTATCCAGTGAATAAAAGCTACCACAAGCCATTTCTTTTTTATTTTCATAAAACAATCCTCATTTTTTATTTTCTATAATTACAGTAGAAGAATATTCCTCTACTCTTTTCTCCCTGCATTCACTGTTGATAAATTCCTTTCGGTTACAACCATAAGAAAATAGCATTTTAAGCACCGTAACTGCCTGATTCATCATTTTTACATTGGATACCTGGTCATCCTCTCTCCAAATAATGGGAAAGAACCGGATATTGTGTTGATAATAATCTGCCGCCATAATCATACAATAGTTAAACATTAAATTATCCGGGAATTTCTTATAAAATTCTGATTCCAACATCTTCGTACTGTACATATTAAGTCCGGAGCCTAAATCTAAAACCCTCTGTCTGGTAACAATAGAAAAGAGAATATTGTACACTACATTTCCAAAACTTCTGAACTTAGAATATCCCTCTAATTTAGATCCATTCATAAAACGAGCACCTAAACAGCAGTCATATTGTTTGTAGACTCCCTTTTTTAAAATTGGAAGAAGGTTATGAATATCTCCCTGGTCATCACCATGCAGTACAATCACATAGTCAAAGCCATTGCGTTTTGCATATGCAAAGGCACTTTTATGAGAACCTCCAAGACCATAATTTTCATTGTTGCGTAACAGTGTAATTGGAAGTTCTTCATGTTCCTTTATGAAATCAGCCACTACTTGTTCTGTGTTGTCTGTACTGATGTTGTTGATAACAACTACCTTCGAAATGTATTTCATTACCTTTTTATCTAACTGACCTAAAACTCTTACAATCTGCTTTTCGCAGTTATAAGCCGGAATAAACAATAAAATTTTCTCTTCCATACTTTTTCACTCCTCTTTCCTGTTTTGCACCTGTACCAAATCATTACTTCTTCTCTAAAAATATTTTTCTTGATATAAAATTATACACCATAACAATGCCTGTTGCCAGAATCTTCCCCACCATCTTTAGTAAATCATAGGATAACTTTTCTGAAACTGCCGGTACATTTTCGTGGACAAATTCCACAAAAAACCACACCAGTGCTTCGTTTAAACCTAATCCTATCAGGCTTAAAATTACAAAAATTACAAACTCTGCCTTTCTGTCCATGTCCTCCTTGCGTTCAAACACAAATTTCATACTCATAATATAATTGAATATTACTGATATGGTAAAACCAAAAAAGTTGGCTACCAGTACCGGCACATGAAACAGCAGACATAAAGCACAATAAATTCCATAGTCAATGGCAAAAGATAGCACCCCTACCACGCCAAATTTCATAATCTGTTCAAATAATTTTTTCATTTCTTCCTCTTCTTTGTTGTATGATCTGACCCTACGGTTTATCTAATGGAATAATCTGAATAATCCAATGAAAAATTGGGATTATAGTAAGGGTCGCCTGCTTCTAATTCTTCCTTCCACTTCTCCTTAAAATTCTCACATTCTTCATTGTATCTTTCTTTTTTTGCCTTATTATCTTCAAATCCTCTGGACTTGGACTCATAATGAATGGCCTCTGCAAAAGGAGTAAAAATGTTCAGATAACCGGCCTTTCTTATTTTTAGGCAAAAATCCACATCGTTTAATGCAACCCTATAGTTTTCATCCAACCCGCCTACTTCACGATAAATTTTTCTGCTTACCATCAAACACGCTCCTGTCACTGCAGATACATCCTGTGTATAGCACAAGCGTCCCATATATCCCAGATTCTCCTTTGGCATACCATAGTGACTGTGGCCTGCACTTCTGTGTGCCCCAAGCCCCAACACAATTCCTGCATGCTGTATTGTCATATCTGGATAATACAATTTTGCACCTACCGCTCCCACCTCAGGTCTTTGGGCATGCATTAGCATTTCTTCCATCCACTGAGGTGTGAGAATTTTGATATCATTATTAAGAAGCAACAGATAGTCCCCGTCAGCATTTTCTGCTCCCAGATTGTTAATCTTAGAGTAGTTAAACTCTCCTTTGTAAGTTACAACCTTTACA
Source organism: uncultured Lachnospiraceae bacterium (assembly GCA_902767135.1). Taxonomy (GTDB): domain Bacteria; phylum Bacillota; class Clostridia; order Lachnospirales; family Lachnospiraceae; genus RUG11237. The sequence goes on from CACXGE010000124.1 coordinate 53,238, forward strand.
TTATCAAATTTTTCTAATTCCTTATAATAGTCAAAAATGCTGTCTTCATCTGAGTTATTCTCGATTACAATCATCTCATAATTGTCATAAGTAGATTTTAGTCGAATGGATTCTATACATTTTTCTAAATCCTCTCTATGGTTTTTGTTTGGTATCAAAATCGATATCTTTGGGTTCCCTGCAATCTTGTAGGATAATTGAAAAATCGTAGGAAATGCCCTTGTACCTTCCACTTTGTCTACCGGAATCTGATGATCGATGCAGAAATCATATACCGCCCTCTTAGCCGCATCAATGGCATAGGTTTTTGCATCGATATTATCCGCTACGGAACCTGCATGGGAACGCCAATAATACAATACCTTTGGAATGTGACATACCTTTTTTGCCTTCTTTGTCAGTCTCAAAATCATATCATGATCCTGACTTCCATCATAGGCACTGCGGAATAACTCTGTCTGCTCTAACAATCTTCGGTCAAAAACACTGAAATGACAGATATAATTGTTTGCCAAAAGATTATCGGGGGAGAAATCCGGTTTGAAATGCATGGTAGCCATATTGTCAATGGAATCCCCGGTAAAGGTAACCTCGTCTGTGTAGATATAATCCGCATCTTTTTCACAAATCATCTTCATATTCTCAAATAAGGCACAGGGATGAAGCAGGTCATCATGATCAAACAAAGCAATATACTCTCCTGATGCCATTTTCAGACACTCATTTGTGTTTTCAGAAATCCCAAGATTTTTCTCTAGTTTTTTATATTTTATGCGTGAATCCTTAGATAATATGCTCTTACATATTTCCCCCACATAAGTATGTTCAGCATCGCTTCCATCGGCTAAACATAATTCCCATTTTCTGTAGGTCTGCGCCTGTACAGACTCTATCATTTCCACAAGAAACTTCTCCGGAGTATTATACAGTGGCACCAAAATACTAAAGGTAATATCTTTTGGGAATTTTGTATTTTCCTGCTCTTTTATCAATTCAGGTCCGGGATAACTTTTGGAGCCATAGTTTTTCTGCACTTTTTTCTGATGAAGTTTGTGTACAATCTTCTTTGTCATCCCAATCACACCTCCATACATTACGTATGCAGTTTTGGTTCTCTTACAGAAAAAATAAACTACTCTTAAAGGCTTTGTCATTTTCCAGGCTGGCGAATTCTTAATCTTTGCCAGATTTTCTGTTGCAAGCTTTGCTTCTGACAGTGCTGCCTCGTACTTCATATCCAATTCCTGATAACGTTCTTGCAACTGTTCATACTTTTTCTTTTCCTGTTCATATTGTTCTCTATAATCCATACCCGATACTACCTTTCCTTCTGGTTTTATCCTTTTATTTTCTAGGCTTTAAAAAAGGAATTCTTTTGATTATCTTGTATCCTAAAGACCCATATATTTTTTGTAACATATCATTGGCTTCTATCAGTTGTTTTGTAAGTGCTGCATTCTTTTCTTCCAGATTTTCTATCACCTGCTCTGGATTTTTTATTTTTATCTCCTTTGCATTCTCTTCTCCCTGCATTTTCCATTTCTGAGTAGATGCATCTGCTTTTTCCCTGTTTCTATAAGAAAACTTATCATAAGCTTTCCTATATTCCCCTGCCATTTCTTCCACGCTTTTTAAGACTGCCTTAGCCATGTTCTTCTTCTTTTGCTGATATACTTCCTGCTCATTGTTCCATATATGGAGAATTCTCTCTACCATCGCCTCCGGTTTCTCCTCTACATCTACCAAGAAACCAATATCTTCTTTTCGGATTCTTTCACTGATGGCACCAATATCTGTGGCAAGCACCGGAATTTCACTGATAATTGCTTCCGATAAGGTATAGCTAAAGGTTTCTGCCCACAGGGGCAACAGGCAAATCAAATCAATCCCGTATCCCTGGAGCAGACCTTTCACGGTCTCCTGGCTGTAGGTTCCTACCTTCACCAGATTTTCCTGATTCATCTTTGCCATCTCTTTGTCCCCAATCGTACCTACAATATACCACATAATCTCATCCTTGTTGGTATTGGATTCTATCATCCTCTGTATGAGACGGCTTCCCTTTGCCGGTACCATTCCGCCTAAGAATCCTACTTTCAATACATTCTTCGGTCGTTCTATATGGTTATTGCGGACTTTCACAATGCCATCGGTGTAAAATCTTCCATCATACTCCAAAAATACCTGGAATTTCAAATCCCCTTCCCCAAACATACCGGAAAATCCATTGATTAAAAATCCACACATACTGTAATTGGAATTCTCACAGTGGGCGGTTCTCACATCCGGGCGCAAATGCTTTTCCGGCAGAAACACATGGGTTTTCCCTGTGATATCACTAATCTGGACATAGGTCTTTACTAGCTTGGAAGATTTTCCACGAAGCAGTGCCCAGCCTTTTCCAAACTCTTCATCCAAGTCCCATTCCACTTTATCTGTCACAATCACGTTATCTATATCCAGAGAATCTCTTAGATTGTGAAAATTTCTAATCTCCGATAAACCATGAGGAATCACTTTCATTTTAGGGGAAAGTTCCGGATAATACCCTTCCATAATCTCCTTGGCCGAATTAGATGGAAAGTAAAGTTCTTGGGTGTATCCTAACATCTTCCTTGATATTTCCTGCCATTTCACCAGGAAATCTTCATCCTGTCCAAATTTATTCTTAAGACAATTCTGACAGTTTCCTCTGTTTTCCGGACTGGAACAAAAATGCATGGTCTCATCCAGAAGTTTGATACTTGGACAAATATAATAAAAATCATGTATGGTGCAAACCATGGGGATATTGTGTTTTCTCACAATCTCAAATACATCAAAGGATAGATTCACTGTATGATGTATGTGTACCAAATCAAAATGGAATCCACACATAATACGCTCCAATATATCCCTGATGTTATCATCAAAAAACACAATGTCCTCTGTGAGCTCTCCCACTGGAAATTTATATAACTTTTTCTCCTCGCCATAATCTGTCAGGCGGATAAATTCCTCATCCCTTGCCAATACATACAAGTGGTAAACATTTTTCAACTGCTCTACAAGATTTCTCACATGAAGCTGGGTCCCCCCCAGGTTGTTGCTTGCATCCTCGGCAAAATCTCCATGTAATACGTAAAGTATTTTCTTTTTATCTTCCATATCCGTCACCATTTATGATCTCTTTAAGGGTTTTATAAGTTTCTCCAAGGCACAGGCTAGCCGGAACCTTTTAGAATGATAAATATTATACAATTCTTCTCCTTTGTATTTATCTTCTCTGACCAGGGTTTCGTATGCATTTTCCAATTCCACAATACGCTTTCCATATATCCCGTCCTGCTCATCCATCACTGCAATCTTTCCATTACTGCCCAACATATAACCACGCAAAATTGTTTTTGCATCAAACCCTTCATCCTTACCCTTTCCTTTGTCCTGAATCTTTCCAGCTAATACCTGTTTTGTTTCCCTGGCAAAGAAATGATTTTCCTGCTCCTTTACCTCATTGATATAGAATGCCTGAATCAGATGATTCAGGATTTTTTCTTCTTTTTCATCAGCAAATGCAGGATTTACACCTGCATACCCCAAGGCAAAAACAAAATTTAATCTAACTCCTTTGATTTTACCTTCCACGCAGATACTGTAATTTTTCCTCACTGCGTAAAACTCTCCATCCGAAATTTCTATTTCTTTCGGAAACTTTTCGCATAGAATCAGGGTGTTTTCCTTTTTATCTGCAAACAGTAAGTGCAACTTGATATTTTTCTGCAGATCCTCATTGGGATTCTTCTGACAATATTGCACATTCGCTCTTACATAAGCTTCGTGACGCTCTATAAGAATCTTCTCATGCTCTTCAATTAATTTTCGTTTTTCTTCGGTAGCAAAAGAGGCGGTTCCTTTGTGATAGATAAAGGTATCATCACACATCACATGGATATACCCTTCCTTTTCTGCCCGATAACAAAAGTCGTTTTCCTCTCCATAACCCTTTTCAAAAGCTTCTGCATCAAAAAGCCCTATCTTCTCAATGACCTCTCTTTTGATAAACATACAAAATCCAACTGCCACAGATATTTTTGGGTATCGTCTCAAGCTGCATCGTTCCACCAAATCCGCCATATCCTGGGCACTCATTCCCTGCGGCAATGGATTATCCTTTAAAAATTCAGGAACAGAACATAAGGTTGCCGCATTTGACAAAGGGGTTACGGATGCAATACTTCTGCTGCTGTATGCGCATTCTATTATTTTCTCTACCCATCCTTTTGTAACCAAAGTATCGGAATTTAACAAAATCACATCCCTGTGGGAATACTCCATCCCTTTGTTGACACTGGCTGAAAATCCTAAGTTTACCTCATTCTTTAACAGGACAATTCCAGGATGATGTATCGTCTCCAAATAGGCAAGCACATTTTTGTCCGGACTTTTATCATCTACAATAAGAAGACGGTGTGATGTCAAATCTGTATTTTCTAATATGCTGTTTACACATTGTTTCAATTCTTCCAGTCCATTGTAAACCGGAACAATAATATCAATACTTTTAGACATAGATTACTCCTTTCTCTTATTTTTGATAAGCTTTGCCTTTCTAAGCAATCGGTACTGTCTGCTGTTCTTTATATAATCCAGTTCACCCAAGATTCTTCTATAGTATGCAAAGGTTTCTTCCTCTGGCATCACCTTAATTCTACCGTGAATTTCCAGCACTCCATTTTCAGGAAGTTCCGGTTCCAAATAATACTGTGGATCCCCACTGATAAAAATTTGTTTTCCATTCTTTTCAAATTCAGCATTGTTCCCAAGAATCTCAGAGCCTTCCAAATCTTTTCCATTGATTTTCAAAATCTGCATCTTTAATCCTCTTCCCTCTAATGGATCGAATCTTAAATTTTTGATAGAAGCATATTTGTCTATTTCAAAGGTTACTGTAAACTCCCCATTCTCCTCACAGATAAACTGATGATATCCGTCATTTTCAGAGAATCCATCCCCTGTATCAAAAAACAGCATACACGGAATCTTTTTCTTGCTTTCCTCCAATGCCTTTTCTCTATCTGCTGTGTTGAGTAATTCTTGTAAATTTAATTTTCGAATTTCTGCCCCATATTCAGCTAAGGGATTTCTTCCCACATATTCTTCTGCAAAGTGTTTTGCCCATTGAACATAAACTTCTCCATCTTCTCTGGTGATACCAAGAATGTCATAGACTTCCTCTCTCTGAATCAGGGGAGTTAATAAATTCTTGTGCTGGGTATACAATTCATTTACCAGACGCCACACGATAAAATTTATAGGGACAGCCACATCGAAAATCCATTCCCCATCAATCAAAACATACCCATCTTCCCGACAGATAATATTGTCACAAATGCAGTCTATATTTGCCGGACACACTGCAAAGTCCTTTTCCTTCCCACTGGTAGCTGTGCCAAAAATCTTTTCAAAATCCTCTGTCTGATAAGGAACTTCATTGGAATGATTCTTTAAAATATCACGGATTTCTGTGATTATTTTTACAATCTCGTTCTTTTTTTCTTTTTGTGCAAGGGCACAAATGATAGAATCCAGATTACTGTCTTTTAAAAATTCATATCGAATTACCCCATCCTTGTATTTTCCAGGAAGGTTAATCAATTCTTCCATAGTATTCATCCTGCTCTTTGTTGCAATTTTCTCCACATGCGGAACGGAGGCAACATTGAGAGGCTTCTTAATCACATATTTTTCTTCATCAACGCCTTGATATATCATCGTCGCAATGCGAAATTCCGGCTTTCTTAAGCTATTGAGCTTGGCGTAAAGTACCTTGTCCTCCTTCTGTCCCTGTCCTACCACAGCCTCTACAAAGAAGGAATTGGCAAATCTATCCATAATATTTTCGTTTTTTAGGGCATCAATCAGTTGTTCTTCACTGAACAGACTACATCTTTTCTGATAAAGATTCATATATTCCCGACCAAAGCTGCTGCTATTAATGGTGGCATCTGTGTAGATTTCACTTGGGAATTTATAATCAGGATAAGGATAATAGTAGGTAATATCCTGAATGCCACATTCATGGAAAAGATCTGTCAGTTCCTTCTTGGAAAAGGTACGAACCTGGTCATTTCCTTCATACTGATTCAGACCCAAAAAGAAAGTGTCGGTGTGATCTTCATAAGCACCGGCAAAATACTTTTCCCCTAGTCGATTTTCAATTGCCATAAGAATCTTTCCGCCCGGTTTCACATATGACATCATCTTCTGTAAAAAATCATGATATGGAGTTTTCCCTTTTGTAAAACTCATAGCATATTCAAATACACCAATCAAAATCACATAATCATACTCTGGCTTTAGCTGCATATCATTAAAATTTCCTACTAAAATTTCCAAATTATCATAAGACTTATGACGCTCATAATTGATTGTTGCACGTCTTTTTGACAATTCCACACTGGTAACACTTCCCGCCATTTCACAAAGGGCACCGGTAACTCCACCACAGCCGGAACCAATCTCTAATACCTTATCTGTTTTCTTCATTGGATACCAGGTGATAATATTTTCACGCATTTGAGCCAAATGATATGCACAGGCATAGCTTCTTCTATCCTTGGGAATATCCGTAAGGCTCCATCCATTCTGAACAAACTCCAGAATATCTTCCTCCACATCTCCATCTGAATAGTGATCTATCTGAGTATAATATTTTAAATTTAAATCTGCCATGGTTCCTCTCCTTGCGTTTTAGTCATGAATAGTAACTTTAGTCACCATATCGTAATATCCTACCGTATTTTTATCTGAAATCACTGTAAGGTTACATACGTCATACAGTCTGTGATACACATTAAATTCACCCTGTTCAAACCCTGTACATCCTAGAGACAACAGATATTCCGCCCCTTGCAGACTCATATTCTGTTCAAAGGTAACTTCTACTTCGTCTCCCGGTTCTTTCGGTCCGATAAAATTCTTCTCTATCATAGTATTTGTACCGGTAATTTCTATCCCTTGTACATTCTTAATAGAAAATGCACAGATAGGGTCCGGTACCCTTTGATAAAATTTTATTTTCACCCGAATGGTAAAATTCGTACCCTTTTCAATGGTATCCGAGACAACGCCATTTTCATCTTCTATGGTGTAAGAGACAATCTCCGCTGCCTTATTTCCATACTCTAATAATTCCGGGTTAGACTGGATAGGATTAGATGCAGCAGACTGCTCTTTCTGCTCTTGCTCTTTTTTCTTCTCCGGCAACTCTACAGAGTTTATCTCTTCATCTACTTCGTCTAGTGGCAGTTGACCAACCAAAAGCTTTTTGTACATATCAATCATTGCCTTGGGGGTCCCTTCTGCAAGCTTAACTCCTTTATTGATCAGGATTGCCCTGTCACAATACTTACTGATGCTACCCAAATCATGACTTACAAATAGTATGGTCTTTCCCTGATTCTTGAATTCCTCAAATTTGCGATAACATTTTGCCTGAAAGAACACATCTCCTACAGAAAGTGCCTCATCTACAATCAAAATATCCGGATCGATATTGATTGCCACCGCAAATGCCAATCGGACAAACATACCGCTGGAATAAGACTTCACCGGCTGGTTTACAAAATCTCCAATATCTGCAAAATCCAGGATATCCTGCAGTCTTTCATCAATCTCTTCCTCTGAAAATCCAAGCATAGTGCCATTAAGATACACATTTTCAATTCCTGTGTATTCCATATTAAATCCGGCTCCAAGTTCCAGCAATGCAGAAATTCTTCCGTTTACCTTTGTCTCTCCCTCTGTGGGATTCAACACTCCTGTAATAATTTTTAAAATAGTTGATTTACCGGAACCATTTGTCCCAATAATCCCAACGGTTTCTCCTTTATTTACCTGAAAATCTATATTTTTTAACGCATAATGTTCCTTGTACTTTTTTTTCTTTGTCAAACCTAAGGATTCTTTTAGTCGGTCTGATGGCTTATCGTAAAGCTTATACATTTTCGAAACATTATTTACCTGTATTGCCAAATCTCCCATGTTTCACTCCTTATAACACATCTGCAAAATGAACCTTTAACCGGTTAAAAATTCCTGTTCCAAACACATACATCCCTATTACAAACGCCCAAAAATATAACGTGTATACCAGATGTTCAAAGAACCATACCTTCTCATACAATGCATCACGGTATCCTGTCACAATGTAATACAAAGGATTCAATTTAAATATCCACTGGATTTTTTCCAATGCCGGCTTATCTGTTAATTTCCACATGATTGGAGTCATCCAAATTCCCACCTGCAGTGCGATACTAATAATTTGTGACAAATCCCGAAAGAACACAACCACGGCGCTGGTAGCGTATACAATCCCCAGTACCAACGCAAAAATCCCCAGGGAATAGTACAACACCTGGATGGTATAAATATCCGGTATATAACCATAACAGGCAAATAAAATAATGGTAAATACAACAAAAAAGCAATGTACAAACAGTGCTGACAACAATTTAATTACCGGCAAAACACTAATCTTAAACACCACTTTTTTTACCAGATAGTTGTATTCTATCATAGCGTTGGTGCCACTGTTTAAGGCATCTTGAAAGAAAAACCACGGAACAATTCCTCCAAGCAGATATAGGAGAAAAGGCGGATTTTGAGGAGCTGATTCTCTAAATCCTATACCAAATACAAACCAATATACCAAAACAGTGACAACCGGTTGGACAAATGCCCAGATAATCCCCAGATAAGAGCCTGCATATCTGGTTTTAAAATCGTTTTTTGCAAGTTTCCACACCAGTTTTCTATTTTCATATACATCCTTTACAAGACTGCTTTTTGCCTTTGTCTTTCCTGCCATCTTACTCTCCTAATATCTACTTATCTATTATTATAGCGACTACTATTTCTTTAAACTGGAAATTCCTGGCCATTTCTGGTCTTTTTCTGAAATGATCAATTCCATATCCTCTGGTATTGGCCAATCCACTCCAATTTCCGGATCATTGTAAGCAAGACCACCTTCATCATTAGGATGATAGAAATCAGTACACTTATATGCAAACTCTGCCACATCTGAAAGAACTACAAAACCATGTGCAAAATTCTTTGGAATAAAGAACTGTTTTTTGTTTTCTTCTGTCAAAAGTACCCCAAACCATTTGCCATAAGTTTTAGAACCTTCTCTTAAATCTACCGCAACGTCAAACACCTCACCTTTTACCACACGCACCAGCTTATCCTGAGGATAATTAATCTGGAAATGCAGACCACGGAGCACTCCTTTCTTAGAGCATGACTGATTGTCCTGTACAAAGGTCACATCAATTCCAGCTTCCTTGAAATCATTGTAATTATATGTTTCCATAAAATATCCCCGTTCATCCGGAAATACCGTTGGTGTAATTACCTTTAATCCTTCAATTTCACATGTTTCTACTGTTATCTTTCCCATTTTCTTCTTTTCCTTTCCCATTTCTATCCTTTATAATCCGTTGGCGATATCCTCCAGATAACGTCCATAAGCAGTCTTTAACAAAGGTTTTGCCAATTCTAATAACTGTTCTCTATTGATAAAACCTGAACGGTATGCAATTTCTTCGATGCAGGAAATGTACAATCCCTGTCTTTTCTGAAATGCTGCCACGAAATCTGCCGCATCCAGCAAGGCATCATGATTTCCTGTATCCAACCAGGCAAACCCCCGACCAAGGGTTTCCACATGAAGGCTACCTCTTCTTAAGTATTCATTGTTGATACTTGTGATTTCAATTTCTCCTCTGGCGGATGGTTTTACATTCTTTGCAATTTCTACCACCTGATTGTCGTAAAAATACAGACCTGGTACTGCATAGTTTGACTTTGGAGATTCCGGTTTTTCCTCGATGGACAAAGCGATACCATTTTCGTCAAATTCTACTACCCCATACTCCCTTGGGTCCTTTACATAGTACCCAAAGATCGTTGCCCCGCTTTCTCTTTTGGCAACTTTCTTTAACACCTTTGAAAAACTCTGTCCGTAGAAAATATTGTCCCCTAATACCAGTGCAACGGTATCCTTGCCGATAAAGTCTGCTCCAATAATAAACGCATCTGCCAGACCTCTTGGTTGTTCCTGGACAGCATAGCTAAGTTCTAAGCCCAATTGTTTGCCATCTCCCAATAACTCTTGAAATATAGGCAAATCCCTGGGGGTTGAAATAATCAAAATCTCACGAATCCCTGCCAGCATCAAGGTAGACAAGGGATAATATATCATTGGTTTGTCATATACAGGCATAATCTGCTTTGAAATTGCCTTTGTCAAGGGATATAATCTAGTCCCAGAACCACCTGCTAAAATAATACCTTTCATCTATTATACATCCTCCTTTTTCAAAAACCACAAAACGAGGGTGTGTCTGCACACCCTCTTTTCATTTCATTGGTAACAGGCTTGACCTAGGTCAAACTGTCACTTTACTTATACATTTCTGAATAATACTTTTGATAATCTCCAGAAGTTACATTTTTCATCCACTCTTCGTTCTCTAAGAACCACTTAATCGTAAGCTTGATACCATCTTTGAACATAGTTTCCGGATACCAGCCAATATCCTTCTTAATCTTATCTGGAGCAATGGCATATCTTCTGTCATGTCCTTTTCTGTCCTCTACATAGGTAATCAACTGTTTTCCTACATTTGCACGCCTTGGATCATCCTCCGGCAAAATCTCTAACAGTGTTTCTAAAATAATTTCAATGATTTCAATATTCTGCTTTTCATTGTGTCCACCGATATTGTAACGTTCAAATAATTTTCCCTGTTCCTGAACCATATCAATTGCCTTAGCATGGTCATCCACGTATAACCAGTCACGGACATTTTTTCCATCTCCGTACACTGGAAGACTTTTTCCCTGCAGTGCATTGTTAATCATCAATGGAATCAATTTTTCCGGAAACTGATAAGGTCCGTAATTGTTGGAACAATTGGTGATATTGGCTGGAAACTTGTATGTATCCATATATGCCTTCACTAACATATCAGAAGATGCCTTGCTTGCCGAATATGGACTATGAGGGTCTAATGGCGTAGTCTCATAAAAGAATGCATTTTCATCATCTGGAAGTGAGCCGTATACTTCATCTGTGGATACGTGAAGGAATTTCTTGTTTTCTAAATAGGTTCCATCTTCCTTCTCCCATGCCTTTTTTGCCGCATTCAACATAACTGCAGTCCCCAACACATTGGTTTGAACAAACACTTCTGGATTACGGATACTTCTGTCCACGTGACTCTCTGCAGCAAAATGAACCACACGATCAATATCGTTTTCCTCAAAAATCTTTTCCATTGCCTCTTTATCACAGATATCTGCCTTAATAAAAGTATAGTTTTCTCTGTTCTCTATATCCTGTAAATTTTCAAGATTACCTGCATATGTCAGGCTATCCACATTAATAATTCTGATTTCGGTGTCATACTTGCGGAACATGTAATGAATGTAATTTGATCCTATAAAACCTGCTCCACCTGTTACTAGATATGTTCTCATCTTTTTCCTCCAAAATAATTTTTTCCATAATTATGTTTCATGATAACATAATTTTACAAATATTTCAATCCTAATAGTACCTCTTATAACAGATATCTCTGTCCACATCCCCAATAATTCCGGAAACCCGCCCCTTATTGGTGTACTGCCACATATGGAAGGTTCCTGTATATTCCGGCACCGAATTGTATCTTGCCAGCCAAACCTCATAATCCCTTAGGTAATTCATATACAAATTATCCTCAAACCAGCTTTTACTTGCATATACCATAGCCTTATAGCCACGGTCTGATACCTCTTTACAAAATGCTTTTACCACGTTGGTGCGCACCGCTGCATTTAACGAGTTTGCTCTTCCGTTTTTACGGTACTCACTGTCAATACAGATTGGGTATGTAATTTTATATTGCTCCACAAGCTTCATAGCGTAATCCGCCTCTTCCCTTGCCTCATCCTCTGTAACTGCCTGACTAAAGAAATAAACTCCTACATCCAAGCCTGCTGCCAGGGCTCCCTGAATATTGGTTTTAAAATACCTGTCTTCAGCCAGTGTTCCATACACTCCATCCCGATAGGCAACCTGTATCATCACAAAATCAATTCCTGCGGCTTTTACCTGGGTCCAGTTGATTCCCCCCTGATACCGTGAGACGTCAATTCCCTGAAAAGTAGTCTTGGCTTTATATTCCTGACTACAGGATAATTCCAAGTTCTTCTGGCTGAATACCTGCACAATTCCTCTGGAATCTGTAACTTTTAAATCCACTTGGTATCTTCCGGTCTGGAAATCATGTTCCACTACGCTGACTGTACTTTTATACATACCATCCTCCCCAGAGATTGCAGCCTTTCGAACCAAATCATCCTTTCCACCTGCAACTGTGTAGGATTCCACATTCACTGATTTGATGTTTGCCGGGGTAGTCACCTTTTCTGCCCGAATCTGTACAGAACCTGTCTGCCCATTCTGATACTCCAGACATACCTTCCCTGCTGTAATAGGTGCGACGGTAAAGCTTGTCCGTTTCATAAGTTTTCTTTTTTCTCCGTTTAATTTCAGATATACATAAGCATGATACTTTCCAGTATTTTTATGATTCCCATACTTTAAATCTGCCACATAACTTCCATTTTTCATGTATTCTGTCTTGTAGGTTTTCCTGTCATCTGCGCCATTTTTATCACTCCATATGTCCACTTGCACACTTTCCACATTGGTGTAGCGCACATTTTTCACCAACACCGGACAGGTTTTCTGTGCTTCTGTCTCATCTAAGACCACAGCAATCTTATCGCTGACCTTTATGGTCTTTTCCACTCCGTTCAACACACTGTAAACACCACGTTTATCCCATACCTTTGCCTCAAAAACATACTTTCCAGAAGAAAAATCATGCTTTTCCGTGTTAAAATCTGCTATCCAGCGATTTCCTTTTCTCCTTGCCGTATACCAGACCCCGTCTTCCTCTCCTTTGTTCTTTCGATATGCTTTTACCTTCACCTTTGTAATTTTTGCAACACTTTCCAAATCAGAAACCGTAATCTGACAACTTCCTGCTTCATAATCTACTTTACTAATTCCTACACTCCCCCCCTGTATCCCATCTATGCTAATAGATTTCTGTACTGCGTACTTATCCAACGTACCTTTTTGTACATAGGCTAAGACATGATATACTCCAGAGGCACCCTCATGTTCCGAAACAGAAAAAGTTTTTTTATATTGTCCATTTTTCCTTGGAATTATGTACGACTTGGCCTTTATTTTTCCATACCACTCCGTCCAGACATAAATTTTCACACGTTCTGAACTTTTTAGTTTTTTTAGGGGAGTTACTTTTACTGTAATCTTGGACTGTTCTGCATTTTTACTTACTGTCATCCTTGCTTTTACCTGTGTGTTTTCTGCTGCCTGAGTATGGAGCATACATATGCCCATGCCAACCAGCAAGGCAAACATAACGCCCAAAATTCTCCCTTTCTTTTTATGTTTCATATACTTTCTTTTTCCACCCATAGCATTCTCCTAATTTAATCGTATCTTTTCAGAACCACTGAATAGTTACATATTATCACTGAATTTGTAACAGTTCAGCCATAGGCTAAACTGTTACCTGAATTTCTTTATTTTGGTAAACCAGATAACTATCGCTTTCTCCCACAAGGTTTAGTCCAACCCGCTGCATATATTCTTCCATCTCAAATCCTTTGCTCACCACCACAAATTCCACGTTTTTCCTTTTCAAGGCTCTTTTAAATTTTCGTGGGCGAATCTTCTCACCAGAATCCACCACCCTCAACATATTTTCAACATATTTATATTTTCCTGTGCCATAACCATTCTCCTCAAAATAACGCCTTTTGTTTCTCCCAACTGCCCAGACAACCTTAGGATTTTCTACACGAATCATCAACTGGGTAGACAAGTCCATAAGACATACCGGACGCTCTGACATTTTATTTGCTTCTATTATTTCTCCAATTTGTTTTACGTCCCCTGGGATTTTTTCCATACTTCCGGAATATACAAAGCGCTCTCTGGTTGCAAACCCAGGTCCCATATTCATAAAGATTGCCATCACCAAAACAACAATTGCTCCCTTTGCAAGGATTCCTTTGCTTTCTTCCAGTGCCTTCACCACCACAAAAGCAATCACAAACAGTATGGGCACTGCCCAGAAGAATCTGTAGAAAGTCTGCTCACTGGTAAATTTTGCCAGTATTTTCATAGAAAGATTGTTGAATACACAAAGGACCGAGAAAATAATTGCCCACACAATGGCCGTCTGTTTTTTTCTTCCTGAATACCACACCAATCCTATGAGAGCAACCAGAAACAATCCCAGCATTCCTATTCCTGCCGTTTCACTGGTACCTTGTCCCATATAGGATAAGAATATATCTTTGATTTCTACTGCATCCTTCATACCACTACACCCTTATCATAAAAATTCCTTTTGTAAAAAGAAAGTACATCAACAAAAAAACTACATTTAATCCTATGCAAAATGCACCGTTCCGGCACAGATGCAGACTTTTTTTCAAATCTTTTACCAAAACACACTCTGTCAACACAAACACAGCCACCATCACCGGAGCAATCAAAATAGCCGACATGGATACCGGAACACTCCCCCACACAATCAGCATAAGAGCCCTCCAGTTTTTTTTGCTGTCCAATTGTTCATGAAGTTTCAAAAACCACAAAAGCATTGCCGGAAAGATAACATTTGCACAAAATGCCTTGGCTTCATAAGATCTCATCAGCAGAAAGTCCGATGTTGTATACCCTGTTACAAAGTACAAATTTAATCCTGCAGTCACCAAAAAGAATAAGAACATCTTCCACTCATTTCCCCGAAATAACTGCTTGCCAAGTTCACAAACCAAAATAAAACACAAGATAATGCACAAACTTCCCATAACATATTTTTGAAAGAACACTACAGAAATTCCTGTAACTCTGCACCAAAATGCACTGTTCATATAAAAGCTGGAAAATGCATATCGAAACCCAATATACTTCTCCATTCTTCCGTTTTCACCATCAATTAAAAACATGGTATCTGAGTCTAGTGTGGTACTCACAATTCCCATATAGTACGCCGTATCCCAACCCCAGTAATTCTGATTTGCCACCAGGTATAATAATATAAGGACAATAAGCCCTATCATTCCATAAAGTCCCAGCTTCTTCCACGAG
This sequence comes from uncultured Lachnospiraceae bacterium, assembly GCA_902767135.1. GTDB lineage: Bacteria > Bacillota > Clostridia > Lachnospirales > Lachnospiraceae > RUG11237. The sequence goes on from CACXGE010000124.1 coordinate 68,470, forward strand.
ATTCCATTTTTCACTTGGAAGAAGGAAAACAATTTCACCTTGTACTTGTATCTAACCCAACATAGCAGTCCTAAAAATATGCCCAGCACAACCAGCCAAAGGACTACAACAAGAGAAAAAGACTGTTTTAGCATAATCAGCGGCACTGTAATCACATCCATACACAAAAAATAACAGAAGAATCCAAGAACCATATTTTTTAAGCCAATTTTTGTTTCCCCTGCAGGCACTGATACAAGATAGCCAAGTCCATAAAATACAGCTAATTGTACCATAATCATCCCTACACATTGTATAAACTCTATCATAGACATCTACTCCTCTGGAACATGATAAACTCTGTAATGTTCCGTTTCTCCCACCAGTTCCAGTCCCACTTCATTTAGGTATTCCTTTACACGAAGTTTTTTATTTACTGTAAGAAAATCCACTTTTTTCTTCTTTAAAGATGCCTTAAAAACATCTTTATCTATCCGTATTCCTCTCTCCACAACTTTCAGGATATTTCTTGCATCCACATATTTTCCATTAGGATAATCATATCCATACTTTTCAAAATATAGATACTGTTTCCTCTTAACTGCCCATACCAGAGAAGGATTGTTCGCCCGAACTCTGGACTGCAAGTCCAGTTCCATGGCACACACCGGATTCTCCTCATTTTTATTTTCTTCAATCACTTTGCAGACAGCCCTTACTTCTTCCGGCATCTTTTCAAAATTACCCACAAATGAGATATTTCTCTCCTGCATATAGCTGCTCCCATACGCCATCATGCAAAGTAATACCATAACAGCCAAAGTACACTTAGACAGAAAATGATGTTTCTTTTCTATAAGCAACACCATACTGTAACCAATAACATAAAACACAGGAACCGCCCATAAGAAGCGATAAAAAGTATCGCTATCTGTCAGCTTTCCCATAAATTCCATGGATATATTATTGAAGATAAAAATCACACTAAGTATGATCATCCAGTAAATCACTTTTCTATCCCTGGACTTATTTCTTCTCTTCTTAAATACAATTAACACACAAAAACTGATGACTGCCAGCAAAATAACAGACACCTGCGGCAAATAATCAGACAATGCTTCAATTAACGAACTTAACCCTTTCATGTTCTACACCTTTATCACAAATATTTTTAATGTATACAACAAATACACAATCAAATAAATTATATTTGGCGCCATACAGATTAAAGTCATCCTTAAATATTTCCAGTTCCTATCCACGATAATTTGAGCCAAAATCACAATTCCAATCAGTGCCGGAGCCAGTAAAATGGATGACATGGAAACCGGAACACTTGCCAGCATTACGAGAAACAATAATCTCCAGTTTCCCTGATGATCCAAATCATTGTATAAAAGCATTAACAACCAATAGATCGTAGGCATAACCACGTTGGCACAAAATGCTTTTGCCTCGTATGCTCTCAGTATTAAAAATTGAGAAGTGGTGTACTCTGTCCCAAAAATTAGGTTGATAGTTGCAAACAAAATCACAAATAATGCAACATTCTTCATATTGTTGTGAAAAAGAATCTTTCCAATTGCATAAACAACAATAAAAGAAAGTACCACGCACAAAATGGCTATTACATACTTTTGAAAGTATACCACCTCTATCCCCGTAATCCTGCAAAAGACCGCACTATTCATGTAGAAGCAGGATAATGCATACCGAAAGGGAAGTAATGTTTCCGGTTTTCCACTCTCACCGTTTATTAAATACATTGTATTGGTTTTCACAGAAGTATTGATGGTTCCAATATAAAAGGCAGTATCCCATTCCCAATAGTCCTGAATAATTACCAGGTAACTGAATATAATAACTACAGCACTTACCACAAAATAGCATTTTATGTCTCTTTTTTTCTTTTTTCGAATGCTTACATAAGAGACGTATTCCAACCTTGATTTAATCAAAAAAACACAGCTTCCCACAACCATGGCAATCAACACGCCCACCCATATAGCACAGAGAAGACTTACACTCTGCTTTAGCAAAACCATAGGCAACGCAACGCATTGAAACAGCAGAAAATATGCAAAAAAACCTATCAGCAGGCTTTCGCTTAATGTACTGCTTCTCTTTATGATTCTACTGGTCATAACACCCAATACGGTAAATATATATAAAAAGAAAATAATAACACAACTACACTCTATAATAACAAACATATCTACATCCTTTGGAGTCGTCCTTTTCTTACACAGTAACTTAAACAATCATATCACAGACCTCTTCATTGGGCAAGTATTTGACTTTTTTTTTTATATTTGATAAAATTGTTGTTACTGTACGGACGCAAGCTTAACACTTGCTGTTAAGCTATGCGCCAAGAATGATATTTTGCGAAATTTCAGCCCCATGCATCGTAGATGCATTTTTAATGGGCTGAAATCGTTACTTTGCACAGATATCTGTGTACTGTAACAAATTGTTTGATCCAATTGGATATTGTTTGAGAGGAAAATATTATGAGAAGAAAAGAACGTTATAAACGGTTGCTTTCTATATTTCTTGCAGCCGTGATTATTGTAGTGCAAATGGCCATTTATGCTTATGTGTGGTTTACCTGCTACGATGGTACTCTGCCGAAAAACTTCTTTCACAATGGTCATCTGGTATTGATTGCTCTGTATGGATTGTTAATTTTATTTTTTTCTAATGTATACAGCGCATACAAGGTAGGCTATTTGCGGGTCATGGATGTACTGTATTCCCAGTGCCTTTCCACCCTCTGCGTAAATATTGTTACCTGGCTCCAGCTTTGTCTGTTAGGTTACAGAATTATGCCATATATTCCCATCGTCTTAATGACTCTGATGGATGGAATTGCCATAATACTATGGACTTTATTTTCCCATTGGTTATACAAGAAACTGTATCCGCCCAGACAGCTTTTGCTGATATACGGCGACCGCAGTCCCAAATATCTCATCGGGAAACTAAATTCCAGAAGTGATAAATACGCTATTCACACTTCTGTCCACGTAGATGAAGGAGAAGAAAAAATAAAGGAATTAATCAACAAACATAATGCTGTTCTGGTTTGCGATATCGATTCCCAGATCAGAAACAACATTGTAAAATACTGTTTTGGCAAATCCATACGCTGCTATGTAATGCCCAAAATTTCCGATATTATTATCATGGGTTCCGACAGCATTCATCTGTTCGATACCCCACTTCAGCTGTCCAGAAATTTTGGGCTGGCACCTGAGGAACGTTTACTAAAGCGAGGATTGGATATTATTGTGTCGTTGGTGATTTTAATTTGTACCTCGCCACTTATGTTAATTTTTTCATTGTGTATCAAATTATATGATGGTGGGCCTGTATTTTATAAGCAGGAACGCCTTACCCAGGATGGGCAACCTTTTATGATATATAAATTTCGCAGTATGCGTGTGGATTCGGAAAAAAATGGTGCCCGTCTTGCCATGAAAAACGATGACCGTGTCACACCAATTGGACGTGTTTTACGTAAGCTTCATTTAGACGAGTTGCCACAGATTTTAAATATCCTACGTGGAGAAATGTCATTGGTGGGTCCTAGACCCGAACGTAAGGTAATTGCCGATCAATATGCAAAAGAAATTCCTGAATTTCCTTTCCGTCTGAAAGCAAAGGCCGGATTGACAGGATATGCACAGGTGTACGGCAGATACAATACCACACCTTACGACAAATTAAAACTGGACCTTTATTATATTCAAAATTACAGCATTTTCTTAGATTTAAAATTGATTTTATTGACAGTAAAAATTCTCTTCCAGAAAGAAAATACGGAAGGAGTGGAAAAATGGCAGACTACGGCATCCAAATCGGAAAACGAAGCCAGACAGACAAAATAAATTTCCCCCTTGGGTATCACACCCAAGGGGGTTTTATGTACAATATACATTCTATTTTTATTTATCAAAAAGTTTTTCTGCGTAAACCCCTTTGTTTATTAACTCCTTGAAAGAGTTTACCACACTTTCTTTATCTTCTTTGTAAGTCACACCAAACCATTTATCTCTTGTCTCAAGAACTTTTACCTTGGCCTTCTTTTCACGAATCAACTGGTCAATGATAATAGGAAGCAGATATTCTTTCTTTAGTGCTTTCTCGCCAAGATTGGTAAGGAATCTTTCGAATCCGTCCTCCAATACCTTCAGAAATCCCGGGGTCAATCCCCACATATTCATAGATGCATAACTCTCCGGATTAATCTCCTTCTCTTTTCCGTCTTCGTCAACTGCAATTACCTTGCCATTTTTTCTTTCGATGCCACTTGTTTCAATCACTTCCATTAAGACATGATCCTCATCAATCTTAGCAACACCTCTGGTAACCGCCCCATTATCGCTTAAAGTATTCTTCAAGATAAATCCTGCCATACACATATCCATGACATCTGTATCTTCTTTTATTCCCACAAGATAATCATGTACCTTGACAAAAGCCTCTTTCCCATAGTAATCATCTGCATTGATTACTACAAAAGGTACATCCAAAATATCTTTACAACTCAGTACCGCCTGACCAGTACCCCATGGTTTCTTTCTTCCTTCCGGAACTTGAAAACCTGCCGGTAAATCATCAATTTCCTGAAATGCATACTCACATCTGCAAATTTTCTCCATACGATTTCCGATTATTTCCCTGAAATCTTTTTCCAAATCTTTACGTATGATAAATATTACTTTATCAAATCCTGCTTCCAATGCATCGTGAATGGAATAGTCCATAATGATTTCCCCATTTGGTCCTACAGGCTCTAACTGTTTAATTCCTCCACCAAATCGACTTCCTATCCCAGCAGCCATAATCACTAACGCGGTTTCTCTCATAATATTCCTCCTAATTACAACAATATAGTATGCATATAACCTTCTTCATTATACAACATTTTTTATATAAAATCAACGTATCTGTTCAGAATTACTGAACAGATACGTAAAATCCAGCAATTATTTCATTCTTTCCATTAACAATGCTATCTGTCGCTCCATGCAATCATTGACCATCTCTTTTGTTTTTGATTTTTTTGAAAATTCTACCGTAAGAGCAATGGCCTCCTTTACATGAAAAGCAGGTTTCCAACCAAAGGTATTTTTCAGCTTACTACAATCTAACTTCAGAAAATTTGCTTCATGTACTGGGTTAGCTTCTGATATATTTTTCCAGGTAGCACCATCTTTATAACAATCACAAAACATAGTAACTAACTCTCCGGTAGTCACACAGTCACATTCCTCCGGTCCCACGTTATAGTACCCTGCAAATTCCTTTTGTTCTGCCTGTTTCATGGCAATCAAAAGGTAAACATACAGTGGTTCTAATACGTGCTGATATGGTCTTGTAGAATATGGATTGCGGACAATGATAGGTTCCTTTTTCTCCATGGCACGAATACAGTCCGGAACAATCCTGTCCACAGCAAAATCTCCGCCTCCAATTACATTTCCGGCCCTGGCAGTAGAAACTGGTAGCTGCAGTTCCCCAAAGAAGCTCTTAATATAACTATGGGTCACCAATTCGGAACAACTTTTGGAATTAGAATAGGGGTCGTAACCATCCAATGGCTCATCTTCCCGGTATCCCCATACCCATTCTTTGTTTTCATACACCTTATCTGTGGTGACATTTAGAACGCTCTCCACGGACTTTGACTTTCTGGCACATTCTAAAAGATGTACCGTCCCCATCACATTGGTTTCATAGGTTGCTACCGGATTTTTATAACTTTCCCTTACCAATGGCTGGGCTGCCAGATGAAATACCACCTGTGGTCTCACCTCTTCAAAGTATCTTTGCATATGAACGAAGTCTCTCACATCACCGATTTCTGAATGTACCTGTGTTTCCATACCTGACATTTCAAACAAAGAAGGTGTGGTTGGAGGTGTCAGGGCATACCCATACACCTCTGCCCCTAACTCTAAAAGTATTTTACATAACCAGCTTCCCTTAAATCCTGTATGTCCTGTCACCAGTACCCTTTTTCCTTTATAAAACTCGTACATAGTCCCTCCTAATGCTTCCAAGGAGCATTTCCACTTTTCCAAAGTTTCTCTAACTGTTCTCTGTCACGCATACTATCCATACACTGCCAAAAACCTTCATAACGGTATGCCATAAGTTCTCCATTCATGGCACATTGTTCTAAGGGTTCCTTTTCAAATACAGTCTCATCACCGTTAATATATTCAAAAATCTTAGGTTCTAGCACCATATATCCAGCATTTATCCAGCCTCCATCTTCCTTTTTCTTTTCCGCGAAGCCATGAACAAAATCTCCATCATCCAAATCCAATGCTCCAAAGCGTCCCCCAGGCTGAATTGCTGTTATGGTGGCAACTTTTCCACTTTTTTTGTGAAACTCTACCAGCTTATCCACTGGCACGTCGCTTAGTCCATCCCCGTAAGTCATAAGAAATGTTTCGTCTCCCACATACTTTTGAATACGCTTAATTCTTCCTCCCGTCATGGTGGAATAACCTGTGTCTACCACGGTAACCTTCCAGGGTTCTGTGGCATTATCGTGAATCTGTATACTGTTTCCGTTGGTAAAATCATAGGTAATATCACTGTTATAGAGGAAATAGTCCGCAAAATACTGTTTGATCATATGCTGTTTGTATCCTCCACAGATAATAAATTCATGAAAACCATAAGCAGAATAATGCTTCATAATATGCCACAAAATAGGCTGATCCCCAATCTCAATCATAGGTTTTGGTTTCAAATGGCTTTCTTCACTGATTCTGGTACCAAATCCTCCTGCTAAAATAACAACCTTCATAATTTACACCTTCTTTTTCTTAAAAATCAACAATTTGCTAAAGATATAATTTAACACAATCACAATCACACTGATAAGAACCTTGGCAACCATTCCTTCCACGCCAAAAATTGCCTGATTTAATCCCATCCACATTAACACAGGGAACAATCCAATCTCAAATAAGCCTGAGAATACTCTTGCTCCCAAAAACATTCCCAGTTCCTTCACAAGAAGATCTATTTTCCAGCTCTTACTCTCAAACACCCAGATTTTATTGGTAATATATGCAAATATCACCGCTGTAATCCATGCAATGATGTTGGCAATATTCATATTCACTACGATTCCTGTCACTGTTAAGACTGTATATGTAATCCAGTTGACGGCTGTGGTACCCACACCAAAAATCAAATACATGATAATCTCTTTGTACTTTTCAAACAATTCCTTTCTTTTTTCCATTGCTGTGTCTTCTCCTTACTTTTTCCTTAAAAATTTCTGATAAAAAAATTCTCTCATAAAGTTTGGTATTAAACATACAAGAAATTGTCCATAGGCAGAAACTACATACTGACCAAAACTGGACACCCCCATTTTTCTCAACTTTCTTCGAAATTTAAATGCAAGTTTTCCGTAAGCCAGTCCCCCTCTTCTCTGATACATCTTGGCCCCTGCCCTCATATACAGTAAGCTTTCCGGCACATTGTAACCAATTTTTCCTGCCTGAAGCATACGGGCCCACAGATAGTAATCTTCAAAAAAGGGACAATCCATATATCCCCCTGCCTGAAGCACTGCTGACTTTACATAAACCATAGTAGGATGATTGAAGGGATTGCGTTTTCCTATATATTTTCGAATTTCTTCTGAGGTTTCCACCATTCTTCTGGTAGCCTTCACATTTTCTATGTTGTCCTCAAATTCGTCCACCGCACTTCCCACCAGATCAGCCTGGTATTTTTCCATGGCCTCCAGTTGTTTCTCCATTCTCTCAGGTTTACTGATATCATCACTGTCCATTCTTGCAATTATCTCATGCTTACAAAACTGCATTCCATAATTCAAAGCTTTTCCCAATCCCTGCCCTTCTTCCAGACGTACTACCTGCAGGGTTTCCCCATGGGACTGTTTCTGCTCTTGTATCACTTGCTCCAACTCTGGATTTAATGGTCCATCACAGACTAGCACAAAATCATCCACAGGAATGGTCTGGTTCCACATACTGTCCATGCTACCATCTAAATACTCTGGGATTTCTTTATTATATACCGACATTAAAACAGAATACTTACAATTTTTTCCATCCATTATGTATCCGCCTCTTCTTTATCATCAATACCATAGGTTTCCCTTGTTAAATAGATTGGACGATTTTTTACCTGTATATACATTTTTGAGATATATTCTCCCAGTACCCCAAGAAAAAATAACTGTACTCCACCCATAAACAAAATCAGCGTAACTACCGTTGCATGACCGGGAACATCAATTCCAAGAATCATTTTCTGCAAAACAACAAGAAACATATAGACAACGGCAAGAAATGCCGCTAAGGTTCCCACATACATAGCTAACTTTAATGGAGCTATGGAGAAGGAAACAATTCCATCTATGGCATATTTATAGAGTTTACGAAAGGACCATTTTGAGGTTCCTGCATTTCTCTCCTGTACATCATAAGGAATATACTTTGTTTCAAATCCAACCCAGGAAAAAATCCCCTTGGAAAAACGATGGTATTCACTCATACTGAGAATTGCCTCCCGCATATTGCTGCGAAAGGTTCGAAAATCACTGGCTCCAGACACAAATCGTGTGTCTGCCACCAAATTTATAATTTTATAAAAGGCCTTTTTAAAAAAAGACAATACTTTTCCTTCTTTTCTTTTATCTTGAAAGGCGGCAACACAATCATACGCTTCCTCTTTATCTAAAATTTCTACCATGGATAGCACTACTTCCGGTCTTTGCTGCAAATCTGCATCAATCACTGTGGTATACTCACCCACCGCCTGTTTCATGCCCGCATAAATGGCTGCCTCCTTGCCAAAATTTCTGGAAAAACCTATGATCTTAATATGATCCTGTGTGTTTTCACCATATATTTTTCTCAGCTTTTTCATGGTCTGATCTTTGCTTCCATCATTGACAAAAACAAACTCATAACTTTCCATTTTTTCCTGAAAACATTTCTTAACTTCTTCAAAAAAAAGTTCAACGTTGTCCTCTTCATTGTAGCACGGAACTACAAGTGAAAGCTTTATCTTCGCCTTCATTTTCTCCCTCCTGTAACCTTATTCCAGTCCTATTTTTTCCAATAAGCCTTTGCAGTTGTCTGGTGTATTCACCTGGTTTACCAATGCATTTACCCTGGCTCTCTCTTCTTCGTACCCATCAATTCCTGCTACGGTATCCTGCAAAAAGCACATAAATTCTTCCTTGTTCTGTATGATTCTTCCCGGCATATATTCAAAGGGATGCTCAAACACAAACCCTCTGTTTCCCTCATACTCCTTCATATCCTCGATGGTAAATCCAATGGGACGATTCAATAAAAGATAGTCAAAATAGATAGAAGAATAATCCGTAATTAGAAAATCAGAATCCTTTACCAGTTTATATAATGCCAGCTTTTGTTCAATCATTTTAGGGTGGGTAAGAAATTTGATATGACTCTGCTCCTGCAAGCAAAAATCCTCCAGATTTTGCGCCGGATGAAATTTTACCAACAACAATACGTTCTCCTTGGAAAGATATTGATTTAATTCCTCTATGCTTTTAGAATTATGAAAAATGGGTAAGCCTCCATTTTCCAAATAAGTTTCTCCACTATCTACAATAGAGCCATCTCTTGACTTTCGATAGGTTGGCATCCACATAGCAATTTTTTTATACTCTCCCTCTTTGATGCCAAGCTTTCCGAATTCCCAATCTTTACTAAACAGATCATCATTTCTAGGATGTCCGCACAGAATCACCTTACTCTCCTCACAGTCAAAAGCCTGTGCCATAATAGGAACAAAACATTGCTTAGGAGCTGTCAGATAAGTAAAGAAATCATACTCATAATCTCCAAGCTTATCTAACATATGATTGATTTTCTTTAAAGGGGTTCCATGCCAGTAATTCACCCACACCTGCTTCTTTGTAGGGTGAATTGCCAACATTTCTCCATGATAAAAATTGTATTTTGCAGTAAACACCAAACTAAGCGACTGCTTTAATGTGCAAAAATGTACATTTTCCTGTATATATTCTATATATCTTTCCGGCTTGTCTACCACACAGTATATACTATATCTTCTTTGATAGCCATTGTCCACAAGATAATGAAATAATGTTTCACTATTATCGCACAGTGGTCCTTTACAGAAAATCATTATTTTATTTTCGCTTTTTGGAATGCATTTATTCACCAGAGATAAGATTTTTCCACCCGTGAAATAAACCTTACGTTTCCATTTTCCCTTAACCATACAAACTCCTAAGATTTCAAAATCTCATTTAATACATTTTCACAGTTACTTTCTCCCAAATCCCCAAAGAAGTTTTCTACCCTATTCAGATATTTTTCTTCCATCCTGCAGTCATTTTCGATTGCTTTTATAATGGCTGCTACCGTCTGTTCATAATCATAACATACTGGTCCAAAACCATCCTGCTCGTAACTAAAGTATCCCGGATCGTAAACCTGTCCTGCAAAAAACGCCTCTCTGTCAACCTGAACATAAATTACAGGTTTTTTTGTATATGCAAAATCAAATGCCACACTGGAATAATCTGTTATCATAAGAGCATTCTCCAAAAATTCCTTTGTGTAATCCAGGGTATCCTCATTTATATGAATCTGGGAATTACCTTTAAAATCGATAATCTGCTTCATATTATTTGTGTGCAGACAAAATTTACCCACATAACCGTTTTTCTTCATTACTTCGATGATTCTCTCATCCTGCATCAGTCGGTTATAAAACTGGCAAAAATCCGAATTTTTAAATTCCGGATTGTACTCCCGCTCCCCTGTTTCTTTATTCACAGGTCCTACCAGTCCAGCTCTCCAGGTTGGCAGAAAAATTAATTGCTTCTTTCTTTCGTTTGTCTGTCTTAACCTGTCATGTCTTGGAAATCCCGTATGCTTTACCTCCGTATCGTCATAGTAATACATTCCGTCCAAGATGGACTGGTACTCTTTTTTTGCGGCTGTTACAAATAGGGAGATATCCTTATTAAATCGATTTAACCAGGATGAAATGTCATCCTTGGTAATTCCATGTTGCAAAAAGGCATATTTAAAATCATACATATTCCCCAGATAAGCTCTATTCTTATCAAATGCATTGATCACATATTCATCTGCGTGGGCAGAGATAATCCAGTCTGCTGCCAGGAATAGACATTTGTATTTAAAGGAATTAATATCCACCACCTTACCGATGGCTTCCATCCGCTTATAATCTTCTGCGTTTTTATCCATTACAAAATAAAAATCCACATTCGGAACCTTCTCCCTATGTTGACACAAGTAGGTAAAGAAAGCTTCCCCATTGTCTCTTGCAATATTGATTCTATCCGATATGAGCCAGATTTGTTTTCCCTCGTTTTTCTTCTTCCGTTCCATATATCTTTTGATATAGCGAAATTTTAAAACCTCTCTATGCCCTAGTTCTTTTAATTCCTTACAGTATGCCTTTTCAAATTCTTTGTACTTTTGAGGGGTTCTCTCCATAATCTGGAAGCCTTTTCCACGTCTTCTCACCAGATATTTTTTATTTATCACAGCATAACTGTTCTTTAACATATTCAGGCGACTGAATTTTCCATAACCTAAGGTAATCTGTGTGAAATCCTTGCCACAAAAACCAAACATCATACCAATCCGTACACTTTTTTTGTAAGGAATCGTCACCCGAAATCCTTTTACCTGGCTTAATATGCCACACAACCCATATCGAATATCATCGTGTACCGGGAAAAATTCAGGATAATATTTCTCCTGCTCTTTCTGATTTTCATTGATAAAGTAAATCTCCCGTTCTGATTCATCCATCCAGTAATGACATTTACCTTCCAGTCGAATCTCATTATTTGAAATATCAATAAAATGTATCACGGTAGTTCTTGTACGTCTATAATTGGTCAAAAGCAAATCATCATAATAAAAGGCACCGTCATCTTTTAGGTGGATTCTATCCAAAACCCTTTGTCTGTCTCCGTATTTTAATACTAAAGTAGCAACCTTGGCATCTGCACCTAAGCCCTTTTGCTCTAATATCATCTGATCATCAATGCTTTGTAAAATTTCCCTTAAAGATTCCAGATATACCTCCTCCTCTTCTTTTGTCAGAACTCCTTCCGGAATTCTTGCCTTGATTCTCCACTTGAGATCATACATTAGAGTATACTGCAGATACGGGATAATTTTGTTATCTTTCCCATATGCATATTTTAATAAATATTTATGCAGACCTTCTATGGTATCCGTATACCAGGTTTTCCTGTAAATGGTCTGATTCATGGCAGAATTGGATGCAAATCTTGCACGATACAAATACACAGCAGTACTTACAATGCCATACTTTTTCTTATCCAGAATAATGATATTGGCAAGCTTACTGTCCTCACCATACTTTAAAGTGGTATCGAATTCCCTGCCTTCTAGTGCACTAAGCTTTACAAACCCGGATGCAATATTCATATGGGTATAATCGTACTGTTCTAATACGTCCACAATTCTGTCTTTTGTAAATTTATAGTCCAGTACGTGATAGTTCTCTTTTGCCTCAAAATATTTCAAACGACAGGCTACAAAATCAATTTCATCCTTCGCCTTTTCAAAAAATTTATCTACATCTTTGAAAGAATTATTCGTCCATTTATCGTCTGAATCCAGAAAATTCACATATGTGCCCTTTGCATATTTTAATCCATGATTTCTGGCAGCGCTGACACCTGCATTTTCCTGTGAGACATAAACTACATTCTCCGGATAGCTTTCTTCATACTGTTTACAAACCTGTTCGCTGTTATCTGTACTTCCATCATTTACCAGAATCACCTGAATGTTTTGCCAAAAACCTATGGTTTGGTTTATCAAAGAATCCATAGTTTCCGCCAGATAATCTGCTGCATTATATACTGGAATAATGACCGAAAATTTAAATATTTTGCTCTCCATAACTTCACTCTCTTTCCCGTCAGCATCTACTTTCCGATATGCTGTTTAAATGTTTCATAGTCAAACATTTTATCCGACTGATTTGGAATATATATTACGTACTGTACCTTTTCTTCCTTTGCATAATCTGCCAAATCTTTTTCCTCTTTATTATATCTAAAATCAACAGACACCAGGCGGTGCACACTCGCTAAAGACAAAGCTTCCAAGGCATTGGTATAGGAACTTCCGCAAATCAGAACATCCGGTCCATCATCATTGTCTGTTTCTATCTGAGTGTATGCATAATCTGCTCCCATAAATGCACTGGCATAGGTATCCCCTTCTCCAAATACAGGAGCTCCATTGGTCTTTGTGGTATAATTCAATTCCCACCCTTTCGGACTTAACACTAAGTCCTCTTTGGGAACATCTAACACAAACCCCAGCTTTCGCAGATAAGACCCATTGATTTTCCTCTTTTCCACTTTGTAATCCTGCAAAGTTTTCACCTGTAACGTAGGATAGTCCTCTTTCACAATACTCATAACCTGCTCATATATCAATTGCTGCCCCTTCTCATTTACATGGTGGTCTGTTTTGTAATAATAATCATTATCCGGGGACTCCTTAAAAATCTCGTATGCATCAAGAAAAATAACATCTTTCGAC
>CACXGE010000125.1 GCA_902767135.1 uncultured Lachnospiraceae bacterium
ATGACCATACCTCATACGAAGTATGGTCATTCACTAAACACTCGTTTTAGATATTTAACCTGTCTACTTGACAGGGGGCATATCATTTTTTGGTCAACTTTTTTTGGTATACAGATAACAGGGCACACTTTCTGTTATTTTTCAGAAATAAACTACTTGTAAAATAAAACAAAATCGTATAAGATAAGTCTGTATGTTCAGACATAGCAGTTAGAAAACAGGGATATAAAATAAAGGAGGAGATTTTTTTATGAAGAGAATTTTATTTGTAGCTTCGGAAAGTGTACCATTTATGAAAACCGGTGGACTGGCAGATGTGGTGGGAGCTTTACCAAAATCCTTCAATAAAGAGTATTATGACGTAAGAGTGGTGATGCCAAACTATACAGCAATACCATGGAAATACAGACAGCATTTTGAGTATGTACATCATTTCTATATGGACATGGGAAACCTTCCAGCACAGCATGTAGGAATTATGAAATATGTGTATCAGGGTGTTACATATTATTTCATTGACAATGAAAGATACTTTGGTGGGGAAAAACCATATGGAGATATACGGTATGATATAGAAAAATTTACATTTTTCTCTAAGGCAGCGTTAGCTATCTTGCCGGTAATCAATTTTAAACCAGACATTATTCATTGCCATGACTGGCAGACAGGATTAGTTCCGGTGTATTTGCGTACTCTTTACAGGGAGAACGGATTTTTCTGGGGCACAAAGTGTATTATGACAATACATAATCTGAAATTCCAGGGAATATGGGATAAAAAAACATTTAAGTATATTACAGGACTTCCAGATTACACTCTTTCGGAGACCGATATGGGTTACACCAGAGGGTATGACAGAGATGCCAATATGTTAAAAGGTGGAATTGTGTATGCTGATTATGTGACCACAGTCAGCGACACCTATGCGGGGGAAATACAGACACCGTTTTATGGAGAAGGACTGGATGGTTTGCTTCGATATAAAAACCATTCTCTGCGTGGTATCGTCAACGGTATTGACTATGATGAGTACAATCCGGAAACGGATAAATATATCTCTATACATTATAATGCGGACAGTTTTGATAAAAAAATATTCAGCAAACGTGCTCTGCAGGCAGAGTTAGGACTGCCTATCGATGATAATAAGATGACAATCGGTATTATATCGCGACTGACAGACCAGAAAGGTCTGGATTTGGTGAAATATGCCATGGAAGGTATTGTGGATAGAAATGTACAGATGATCATTCTTGGTACAGGAGATGCCAAATATGAAGATTTCTTCCGCTATTATCAGAGCAAGTATCCGGACAGAGTTTCCACAAATATTTGTTTTTCAGAGCGTATGGCTCACAGAATATATGCAGGATGTGATGCGGTATTATTGCCATCACTGTTTGAGCCTTGTGGTTTGACACAGCTGATTGCACTCAGATATGGTTCCGTACCAATTGTGCGTGAGACAGGTGGCCTGAGAGATACCGTGGAAGCGTTTAATGAATATGACGAATATGGCACCGGATTTTCTTTCTATAACTATAATGGAGATGAGTTATTGGCAACTATTAACTATGCAAAACGTGTGTACTTTGATATGAGAGATAAGTGGAATCGTATGGCACAGCGAGGTATGCGCACTGATTTTTCATGGCACACTGCAGCAAAGAAATATGAAGACCTTTACGGTAGAGTATTAGGTTGGTAAAAGGAAAGAGAGATAGGATAAAATGTTAGGTTTGAGACAGAATAAGTTTACAAAAATTTTGATAGCTATGTTGGCTATGATTTTATGCATTACCTATACGGACATATCAGGGATTGTAGTAAAGGCAGAGGACAGTTTCAGAATCAGTCAGACAGGATATAATAGTGTGGAGATTTCCTGGAATGCCAGCAACAATAGCAATGCCACATATACAGTGTATCGTGCAGTTGTTGACAATACTACTACGGTAACGTCAGATGCACCAAAAGATAACGAATACAAAGCGTTGGCCACAACGAAGAATCTAATTTACAATGATATTAATCTGGATATATGCAAGACCTACTGGTACAAGGTTGAAGTAGATGGAGCTTTAATTGGATTTGACCATATATCATTAAATTTTGAGACTCTAAAAAATATTCATACTACCTCAGAAGGAGATAAAGTATGTATTACTTGGGATGCAGTACCGGGGGCAACCAAGTATATTGTTACCAGGGAAATGATGAAAAATGGAAATCTCATCATGGATACCGCTTATAAAGCCATAGTGGATTCTAATATTTACTATACAGAAAAGCAGGAGAACATTTTCTATAAATATACCATCAGACCTTATGCATCAGATACAGCCATGGGGGAAAATGATGGAAAGCTGATTAAGGTATATCCTGCACCTGCAAATGTGAAGGTGACATCGAAAAGCTACAACACAGCCACCATTCAATACGATAAAGTAAGCGGGGCAACAAATTATAGAATTTACCGTTCTACAAAGGAAGATGGAACTTACACATTGGTAGGTACAAATAATGCATCTACACTTAGCTATACAGATAAGAATCTGACCCCGGGAACAACTTATTACTATAAAGTAGAGGCCTATGAAACAGGTAACAACCTGGTGAGTGCTGGTATTATGAGTGGTGCTAAATCTGTAAAACCAGTATTGGCAGCGCCAAAGAATGTGAAGGCATCCGGGTATACTTATACCAGTCTAAAGATTACCTGGGATACAGTAGCAGGAGCAAAATCCTATAATGTATATACAGCCACATCAAAGAGTGGAACTTACAAAAAGATTGCTTCTAATGTAAAGAAGACAAGCTATACCAATAAGAATTTAAGTCTTGGAGAGAGATATTATTACAAAATTGAGGCAGTGAGTGGGACAGCAGTAAGTGCCAAGAGTGTTGTAGCAAGTGCCAAAGTGGTAACGGCTGCCACCAAGGAAGTCAATGTGACAAGTGATGATTACAATAGCATTACACTGAAATGGAAAAAAGTCTCCGGGGCAACAAAGTACTATGTATACCGTTCTACAAAGGAAACAACAGAATATAAGAGACTGAAAACAACCAAAGGTCTTAGCTATACGGACAAGAAGGTTGATGGTGGTGTGAAGTATTACTACAAGGTGGTTTCTGTTGCAGGAAGCATCAAGGGACAGGAACAGGTAGCGACAGGGGTAGCAGTACCAAAGGCAGTAACCAACTTAAAGGTGCAGAGTAAGTCATCCACCTCTGTAAAGGTAAGTTTCAAAGCGGCAAAAGGTGCAACAGGGTATTGTATTTACCGTTCTACTTTAAAGAACGGTACCTACAAAAAGATTGGAACCACGAAGAAAGTAACATATACGGACAAGACTGCAAAAACCGGAGTGAAGTATTACTATAAAGTAGCTGCAGCAATCAATGGATATGAAAGTGAGTTGAGTGGGGCGGAAGCTGTAACAGCAAGACCAAATCAGGTAAAGAATGTATCTATGATTTCAGCAGGTAAAGGTAAGGTAAAGATTAGCTGGGATAAGCAAAGTGATGCAGACAGTTACCAAATCTATGTTTCCTCTGAGGCGAAAACCGGTTATCGTCTGGTAAAGACTGTCAAGACAAACAGTGCAACGGTAAGCCTTGCCTCTAATAGTACAACGTATTTTAGAATCTATGCAGTAAAGGATGATGTGCAGAGTAAGTATATTCAGACCTCTTATACATCCATTACCCAGATTACCTTAGATGCAACAGAAAAGAGTATTAAATGTGGCGGAACTTTTCAGTTGAAAGCAAGTATTTTACCTGCGGGAGCAAATGACCCGGGATTAAGCTGGTCCACATCAAATAAAAAGGTTGCAACAGTAACCAATGATGGAATTGTTACAGGTAAGAAAAATGGTACTTGTACGATTACAGCAACAGCAAGCAATGGAATGACAGCAACCTGTAAAGTAACAGTAAGTCAGTATGTGATTGTGATTGACGCAGGTCATGGTGGAAACGATTCAGGTTGTACTTATGGTAGTGCATTAGAGAAAAATATCAATCTACAGATAGCGACCTATATCAAGGAAGAATTAGAGACTTACCAGGATGTAAAGGTTGTCATGACAAGAAGTACAGATACCTTTATCCCACTGGAAAACAGAAGTATCATTGCGGCAAACAACTCAGCAGATTTCTTTGTGAGTGTGCATTGTAATACCCTTGCAAACAAGTCAAGTTCTATCAATGGATCAGAAGTTTACTCTTCTTTAAATCCGTATTTTGCAAATTCTACAGCCAGAATGGGAAGTTTGATTTTGGCAGAATTACAGGCGGTAGGAATGACAAATCGTGGAGTAAGGACTGTAAAGGGTGAAAATGGAGATTATTATGCGGTAATTCGAAATACAGTAGCCAGAAATATTCCGGCAGTATTAGTGGAACAGGGGTATTTGCCAGGAAGTCATGATTACGGTGTGCTTACATCGGCAGAAGGACAGAAGAAGCTTGGTGTGGCAAATGCAACAGGTATTGCAAAATATTTTGAATTAAAGAAGAAGTAGAGTTAAATATAAAAGGAACCTGTAACATAAGTTTACAGGTTCTTTTTTTGGAAAGGGAGCATATATGAAGATACTTTTGACAGCAATCAATGCAAAGTATATACACTCTAACCTTGCAGTGTATTCCTTAAAGGCGAATCTAAGAGAATTAAAAAGGAATGTTACCTTAAAGGAATATACCATTAACCATCAAAGAGAATATGTATTGCAGAGTATTTTTAAGGAAAAACCAGATGTGATTGTGTTTTCATGCTATATATGGAATATTGAGTTTATTAACGGCATACTAAGAGACTTGGGACGTCTGTTACCGGATACTCATATTTGGCTTGGTGGGCCGGAAGTAAGCTATCAGACAGAGGAGTATTTAAGATGTCATGAGAATGTTTTGGGGGTAATGCGGGGAGAGGGGGAAGAAACCTTTTATGAACTTGTGAAGGGATATGTGGAAAACTCCCTGGATTTATCGAAAATATGTGGATTAACCTATCGGAAAGATTCCGGAGACATTTGTCACAACCCTGATAGAAGTTTATTAGATATGGATGAACTGGAGTTTGCCTATGAAGATTTGAAAGATTTTGAAAATAGAATCATCTATTATGAAAGTAGCAGGGGATGTCCTTATTCTTGTGCCTACTGTCTGTCCTCTTTGGACAAAACAGTAAGGTTTCGCAGTCTGGAAAAAGTAAAAAAGGAACTGCAGTTTTTCCTGGATAACAAGGTGCCCCAGGTAAAGTTTGTAGACAGAACTTTTAATTGTAAACGAAGCCATACCATGGGTATATTAGAATATATCAAGGAACATGATAATGGAGTGACAAATTTTCATTTTGAAGTTTCCGCAGATTTGTTAAACGAGGAGGAGTTAAAGCTGTTGGAAACACTTCGGGAAGGACTGGTACAATTGGAAATCGGTGTTCAGTCTGCCAATCCCAAAACCTTAAAAGCCATTCACAGATTTGCTGATTTTGAAACGCTAAAATCCAATGTGATACGGGTAAAACGGGCAGGGAACATTCATGAACATCTGGATTTGATTGCAGGACTTCCGTATGAGGATTATAACAGCTTTGGACGGTCTTTTGATGTGGTTTATGCAATGGAGCCGGAAGAACTGCAACTGGGCTTTTTAAAGGTCTTAAAAGGGGCGTATTTGTATCCGGATACAGGGAAGTATGGAATCTGTTACAGTGATACTCCACCATATGAGGTTTTATACACAAATCACCTTTCTTATGAGGAGATGATACGGTTAAAGCAAATAGAAGAGATGGTGGAAATATATTATAACAGCCGTCAGTTTGAATGTACGCTACGATTTATGGAAGCCTTTTTTGAAACTCCCTTCCGAATGTATGAGGCACTGGGGGATTATTATGAAACGCAGGGATTCTTTTCCCTTAGTCATTCCAGAATGAAGCGTTATGAAATATTAAAACAGTTCTTTTTTAGTAAAATGGAACATCTTGAAAACGATAAAAGACATGAGGAGGGGAAAACAGGAGAAAATACAGAGGACAATCTCAAAAAGAAGAGAAGAAAGGAGATGCCAAAGGAGGATAGGGAAGCCTGCTTCTTAGAATGTCTGGTGTATGATTTATATATTAGGGAAAATCTGAAAAATGTGCCTCCTTTTTCGAAAAATCAGGAGAGATACAAAGAAAAAATCAGAACATTTTATCGAAAAGAGGCGCTGAAGAAACAATATCTTATAGGGGAAACCTATGATACCACGCAGGAAAAACAGTTGTATCGTATGACACACTTTGAGGTGTTCCAATATAATATACTAGGGGATTTTGAAAAAAAGGAAACGCCCGTATTGTTTGACTATGAACATAGAAGCAGATGGAGTCATCAGGCGAAAACAATAGAAGTATCTTTGTAACGATTCAGTACAGGTCTCAGCATTTACTGCTGAGACCGTGGAAAAACCCAGGATGTTCCTCTTGAATTATAGTATGGAATCAAAACTGTCGGCCCCGGATAGAACGTAGGCTTCTTCCAGTTTTTTGATGATCTGGGGCTTTAGCAGAGTTTCTAATTGCTCTGCAATATCAATTAACTTAAGAATTTTGTCGGAGGCTTTTTGTTCTATATACAGTTTGGACAGCATATCATAGGTAGTGCTGACGTCGCTGTGTATAGAAACTGCAAACTCCAAAACAGTCTGAGCCTGAGATGTTTTGTCTTCGGAGAGCAATACCCTGGCCCATTGGTTCAGACAACGTACCAATTCGGTATAATTTTCGTCGCATTGACTCAAGTATGGGAAGTTGGGGGCACCATAGGAAAGTTTTAAATCCGTGTTGGACATTCCTGTCAGGTTGATAATATCCACTGTGGATAAATTTACCAAATAATCCTGACATTCCTTGGCCTCTTGGGAAGGGTGTTCCTCAAAAGGGAACTGTTCCAGAGGTATGGTAATTTTTGACAAATCATCTATGAGTTTTCTTCGTGTGCTGTTGGCTTTCTGCTCCAAAGCCCAGAAATTATCCGATGTTTGCTTTGCTTTCCGGGTTGCCTTACCACGCTCATAGGCATACCAGACAATAATAATCATAATAATGAAAAAGGTTGCAAAAAAACGAGACATAGTTTATAATATCCTTTCTAGAAAGAGGTTTTTAGTGAGGTGAAAAAAATGTTTAACATGAACAATCCAAAGACAAAGAAAACAGTTGCAGCAGTAATCTCGGCTATCTTGGTTTTGGCAATGGTAGTCAGCGTTTTTGCCTCTGTAGTATAAAGTAACAAATAAACCTAAGTTTTGTCAATTTATTTAATCCTATGAAATTAGAAAACGGGGAAAGATTATGAAGAAAATTAGAAAATTTGCAATTGTATTGTGTATAGCAATATTTGCAGTAGTATTGAAATGTGGATTTGATACATATGCAGAATCGGGCACAGGTGATTCGGTATTTAAAAACGGAATCTATATGGGAACCATCAGTGCGGGAGGAAAAACCTTAGAGGAGATGAAAACTGAGGTTCAGAATTACATCGATGATTTGAAAACGGAAACTCTAAGCCTGACGGTGTTTGATAATACTATCGATATTACAGGGGACGAGATTGGAGTGACCTGTGGAGAATTAGGGCAGCTAGAGGAAGCCATCAAGTATGGAACAACCGGAAATATCATTGACAGATACAAGGCGCTAAAGGATTTAGAGCAGGAACCAATGGTATTTGATTTGCCAGTAAACATTGATGATGAAGCACTGAAGAAAGTAGTGGTAGAAAAGTGTGAGGCTTTCAATCAGGACGCAGTGGAGGCCACGTTAGAAAAGGTAGACGGTGGATTCAAGGTTATCGAGGGGCAAAGTGGCATTGTAGTCAATGAAGAAGAAACCATCACAAAACTTACAGAGTTTGTAAAGACACAGTGGAGTAAGGAAAATAAAAAATTTGAAGTTTCGGTTAAGGTGGAAGAACCAAAGGGAAACCCGGAAGAGTTAGCAAAGGTGAAAGATATCTTAGGTTCCTTCAGTACAGATTATGCAAGTTCAGGAAGCTCAAGAGCTACCAATGTGGCTAACGGAACCAACCTTGTCAATGGAACTTTAGTGTATCCGGGAGAAAGCTTTTCTATGTACGAAACGGTAAGTCCCTTTACAGAGGAAAATGGATATTTTCTTGCAGGCTCCTATTTGAATGGACAGGTAGTGGAAAGTTTTGGCGGTGGTATCTGTCAGGTAAGTTCCACTCTTTATAACGCAGTTTTACGTGCTGAGCTTCAGGTGGATGAAAGATATAATCATTCTATGATTGTAACCTATGTGGACCGTTCCGCAGATGCTGCCATTTCCGGTACGGCAAAAGATTTGAAGTTTACCAATAATACGGATGCGCCAATTTACATTGAAGGATATACAGCAAATCGTAAGGTATATTTCAATATTTATGGTCATGAGACAAGAGATACCACAAATCGTAAGGTAAGCTTTGAAAGTGTGACAGTCAGCACCACACAGCCGGGAGCACCAAAGTTAGTAGCAGACGGAGGACAGCCCATAGGATATGTAAAAACTACCCAGTCATCTCATACAGGCTATGTAGCAGAATTATATAAAGTGGTAACTGAAAATGGAGTCGAGGTTAGCAGAGAACGTGTAAATAAGAGTACATATCAGATGTCACCCCAGTATGTAACTGTGGGAACAGCCAGTGCTGACCCCAATGCGGTGGCAGCAATCAATGGGGCAATTGCATCCGGCGATATTAACACAGTGCGTTCCGTTGCGGCAACATATTCAGGGGCAACTGCGGATCCAGCAGCTATCGCAGCACAGCAGGCGGCAGCCATTGCGGCACAGCAGGCAGCCATTGCAGCACAGCAGGCAGCACAGCAGGCAGCACAGCAGGCGCAACAGCAGGAGCCACAGCAACAGGAACCACAACAGCAGGAACCTCAACAGGTTGCACCAGAGGATGTGCCAGCAGAGGAAGGACAGTAAGAGCGGGCTGGAGTGTTGCAGAATTTCCATGTCTTGTGCGCGTTAGCACCTGAAAATAGATAACTGTTACCAGCTATGAAATTAGTATAAGGGGAGCGATTGCTATGAAAATGGGTAAGGTCCCGGTAAATGTACTCAAGCGTACAATAATTAAAATTTTAGAGGAACAAAATTCATATCAGAAAACAGAATACTTTGACTTACATTCCAAAGCCGGAGTGGGTGCAGATGCTGCACTCCTTCGGCTTGCTGTGGATGAGGAGATAGCTTTGTCCACCAATGTATACGAATGCCCTCACAGCCAGTTTGCAGCTATGGCAGTCTATAAGGCGGTGAACAATATTGCCAGCAGCTTTGCCATGGCTACGGCAATTACAGTGTCCTTTGCCCTGCCGGAGAGATTTCGTGAGATTAAGTTGAAAGAGTATATGGAAAAAATACTTGCAGCGGCCAGACAGTGCAAGGTAACTGTGGCAGCAGGGGATACGAAAACATACCAGGGAGTCAGTATTCCAATTCTCACCATAACTGCACTTGGGGTTAAGATATCAGAGGAAGATAACATAACATCGGAAGCTGGCAATATGCCAATATGTGATTTGGTGTTGAGCAAATGGATTGGCATGGAAGGTGCCTATCTGTTGGCCACGGAAAAAGAGGAAGAATTGTCAAAGCGGTATCCGAAGGCCATGATAGAGGAGGTAAAAAGATTATCACAGGAGATGTCAGTACTTCGGGAGGCCGCCACCGCCGGTAAGTCCGGTGTGATTGCCATGCATGATTTATCTGAGGGAGGGATTTTAGGAGCTCTCTATGAATTTGCCCAGAGCAATCACGTCGGACTGGAAGTGGATATGAAGAAAATACCGGTAAAACAGGAGATTATAGAAATTTGCGAATATTATGGATGTAATCCATATGCACTGCGCTCTGGTGGATGCCTTTTGATGGCGGTGCAAAATGGTGCGAAACTGGTGGATGAACTGAAAGCCCAGGGGATTTACGGGGCTGTGATAGGGAGAACCACAAAAAGCAATGATATGATGATATACAACGATGGGGAGAAGCGATTTTTGGATCGGCCTCAGCCGGATGAAATTTATAATATTTTATAACATAAAATGGAGGAAAGGTAATCATGAGAGAGAAAATTTTAACTTTTATAGAAAAGAACAGTCGAATTGATTTAAAGGAATTAGCTATTATTCTAGGTGTGGATGAGGTTTCTGTTGCAAATGAACTGGCGGCGATGGAAAAGGAACGTATTATCTGTGGATATCATACCATGATTGACTGGTCTAAGACCTCAGATGAAAAGGTAACGGCACTCATCGAGGTGCGTGTCACTCCACAGAGGGGCCAGGGCTTTGATAACATTGCAGAGCGCATCTACAATTATCCAGAGGTTCAGTCCGTGTATTTAATCTCCGGTGGATTTGATTTGATGGTAATCTTGGAAGGAAAGACCCTTCGCCAGGTGTCCCAGTTTGTCTCAGACAAATTATCAACCATGGATTCTGTGCTAAGCACAGCAACACATTTTATTTTAAAGAAATACAAAGAACACGGAACTATTTTAGATGGACCAGAAAAAGATGAAAGGATGTTGGTGACACCATGAGAAATCCATTATCAGATAAAGTAGTAGAAATACAACCTTCAGGGATACGAAAATTTTTTGACATTGTAAGCGAGATGAAGGATGCCATTTCTCTTGGAGTTGGAGAGCCGGATTTTGACACTCCATGGCATATCAGGGACGAGGGTATTTATACTTTAGAGAGAGGAAAAACTTTCTATACCTCCAATGCAGGTTTGATGGAGCTTCGCCAGGAAATCTGCAATTATTTAAAAAGAAGAGTGAATGTTACCTACGATTCGAAATCAGAGGTACTGATTACAGTAGGTGGCTCCGAGGGAATTGATTTGGCGTTCCGTGCCATGATTAATCCGGGAGATGAGGTGCTGATTCCCCAGCCAAGCTATGTGTCTTACCTACCTTGTGCAGTGTTAGCGGATGCCAAGCCGGTGGTGATTAACTTAAAGGCCGAGAATCAGTTTCGATTGACAAAAGAAGAATTGTTAGAACACATTACCCCAAAGACAAAGCTCCTGGTTCTTCCCTTCCCAAATAATCCAACGGGAGCAATTATGGAGAAGAAGGACTTAGAGGAGATTGCCCAGGTGGTGATTGAACATGATTTATATGTGTTATCTGATGAGATATATTCAGAACTTAGCTACAAGGAGGATCATGTATCTATTGCATCTTTGCCTGGAATGAAGGAGAGAACCATTTTAATCAACGGTTTTTCTAAGGCTTATGCCATGACAGGATGGAGATTAGGTTATGCCTGTGCACCGAAGGTAATTATGGAACAGATGGTGAAGATTCATCAGTTTGCCATTATGTGTGCACCTACCAACTCTCAGTATGCGGCGGTAGACGCTCTGAAAAATGGCGATGAAGATGTAAGGGTGATGCGGGAAGCATACGATCAGAGAAGGAGATATT
The DNA here is from genome assembly GCA_902767135.1 of uncultured Lachnospiraceae bacterium. Classification (GTDB taxonomy): domain Bacteria; phylum Bacillota; class Clostridia; order Lachnospirales; family Lachnospiraceae; genus RUG11237. The sequence continues at coordinate 11,517 of CACXGE010000125.1, forward strand.
TAATGCACCGCTTTAAGCAAATGGGACTGGAGTGTTTTGAACCCTATGGAGCGTTTTATGTATTCCCTTGTATCAAGGAGTTTGGCATGACATCGGAAGAGTTTGCCACTAGATTATTAAATGACCAGAAGGTGGCAGTGGTTCCGGGAACAGCCTTTGGAGAATGTGGAGAGGGATTTTTGCGTATCTCTTATGCTTATTCTTTGGATAATTTGAAAGAAGCCTTAGGCCGAATGGAAATTTTTATTCACAAGTTAAGGGAGGAAAAAAATGGCAAAGCTTAATATTGTATTACACCAGCCAGAGATTCCTGCCAATACCGGAAATATTGGAAGAACCTGTGTAGCTACAGGAACCAGACTTCACCTGATAGAGCCCTTGGGATTTCGTTTAAACGAAAAAAGTATTAAACGGGCGGGGATGGACTACTGGGATGATTTGGAAGTGATCCGCTATACCAATTATGAGGAGTTTTTGGAAAAGAATCCTGATGCAAAGATATATTATGCTACCACAAAAGCGAAACATACCTATACAGAAGTGAATTATGAGCCGGATTGTTATATCATGTTTGGAAAGGAAAGTGGGGGAATACCGGAGGAAATTCTGGTGGAACATCCGGAAGAATGTATCAGAATTCCTATGTTAGACTCCATTCGCTCCTTGAATTTATCTAATTCTGTGGCAATCTGTCTATATGAAGCTTTAAGGCAGAATAATTTTGACCATATGCAGATGGAGGGAGAACTACACCGTCTGCACTGGGAAGAAAGATAATTGTAACTATTCAGTACAGGTGTCAGCATTTACTGCTGACACCGTAAGAAAATGTAGATTTTAGAAAAATCGGGCAATTTTTCATTTGTCGGCATTG
>CACXGE010000126.1 GCA_902767135.1 uncultured Lachnospiraceae bacterium
CCGGCGTGGCGGAACTGGCAGACGCACAGGACTTAAAATCCTGCGGGACTTATACTCCCGTACCGGTTCGATTCCGGTCGCCGGCATCAAAAATCCTGAAACAGTTGTTTCAGGATTTTTTGTTGTGTTATCGGGGTAGAATCTGAAGAGATATATGGGATGGGTATCTTAGCAGCTTGTAGGAAAAACGTAACAGTTTAGCCCCTCGGCTGAACTGTTACGGAAAAACAGTAAATGTAAGGAATGAATATATGAGTGTAACCAGGGAATTAATTGATATTTTAAGACAACAGCAAAGGTTAGAAAAAGGACAGTGGAAACAGTTACTGTCCCAATACACAAAGGAAGATAGGGAATATGCAGCTATACTAGCCAGGGAAGTGGCGGATAAAATCTATGGCAGGGATATATATGTCCGTGGCCTGATAGAGTTTACCAATTATTGCAAAAATGATTGCTATTATTGTGGAATTCGCAGAAGCAATCTCCACGCCAGCCGATACCGCCTTACCAGGGAAGAAATATTGTCTTGTGCCATGAAAGGTTATGAACTGGGATTTCGCACCTTTGTACTACAAGGGGGGGAGGATGCTTTCTATACAGATGAGAAACTGTGTCAGCTGATAAGCGAGATCAAGCAGAGGTATCCCGATTGTGCTATTACCTTATCTGTGGGAGAAAGGGAAAAGTCCAGTTATCAAAGATTGTATGAGGCCGGGGCAGACAGATATTTACTTCGACATGAGACAGCTTTGGAAGAACATTACAAAAGACTGCACCCAGAGAATATGTCACTGAAGCATAGAAAACAATGTCTTTATGATTTAAAGGAAATTGGGTATCAGGTGGGATGTGGAATCATGGTTGGTTCTCCTTACCAGACCATAGATTCTTTGGCGGATGACATGCTATTCATGGAGGCATTGGGGCCCCATATGATAGGAATCGGCCCCTTTCTTCCTCAAAAAGACACCCCCTTTGGTGGGAAAGAAAAGGGAAGCTTTCATTTCACACTCTTTTTGCTTAGTCTGCTTCGATTAGCACACCCTAAGGTGTTGCTTCCTGCCACCACAGCATTAGGAACAATTCATCCAAAGGGCAGAGAATATGGAATTTTAGCGGGTGCAAATGTAGTGATGCCTAATCTTTCGCCGGTAAAGGTGCGAGACAAATATGCTCTGTATGATAATAAAATCTGCACAGGGGAAGAGGCAGCGGAATGTAGAGGGTGCTTAGAACAAAGGATAAAGAGTGTAGGTTACCAAGTGGTAACAGATCGGGGGGATTATAAAGGGATATGTACGAGGGTTGGTTAAATAGTTCGGTAAATCAATGGGAAGAAGATAATTTGAAACGCCTGGATACAAGGGATAGATTGCAACCTAAGAAGGGAGAAAATAAGACGGTAAATTAAGGGGTGAAATAAATATCCCGGAAACGTAAGGTGTAAATCCATGGAACATCAAAAGGAGGTGAGGAGGGTGAAAAAAAGAATAGAGAACAATGGTATACCTATCATAAGTACAGTTATTTTGCTACAATATGGTCTTGCATTTGTGGTGCTAAATCATTGTCATACAGAACAATACTGTTTTTTTGCATTTACAATGAATTTCTTGAGTTGGTGCCTCGATAGCTTCATCATGCACATAGTAAGGATAGAAGGAGATAAAAGGTTAGGAAGGGCTACAAGATATGTAGGGGGTGCGGTATTATCAATATTAATTTTTGTGCCTGTGGTTGTACTATTGTACAAAGCAGAAAATGTGATTATTGGAATGGTGTGTGTGGGAATTCTTACAATATGCGTGAGCTGTATTGCTATGGGTAAAATATTGGTTATGTGCAAGGGGCAACTGAATAAAGTAAGGGTTGTCATTACCCTTATGAATGGTACTGCATTTTTAGCCTGTTACGAAATTAGTCAATTCCACGCATTATATGTAGGGTGGTACGATTATATGAAATTTGTAACAATGATTTTTATTATGATAGTTGAAACCTTGGTGTTAAGCATATTGTCAGGATTAAGTAAAAATTCCCTTTTCTATTAAAGGTATGTCTTGAACCGTCATTCACGGCTTTTTTTACAGTTTAGATTTTTAAGGCAAAGATGTAAAATGAAACCATATCCAGGAAATGAATTGGCGTAAAAGTGGGTAAATCAATGGGAAGAAGATGATTTGAAACGCCTGGATACAAGGGATAGATTGCAACCTAAGAAGGGAGAAAATAAGACGGTAAATTAAGAAAAAACAAAAGAGGTTCTGGAAACGTTACTGTATCTGTTCAATGGCTCTGAACAGATACAGTTTTTTATTTATGTAAGGTTTGTTATATAACTAAGAACCGAAAAGTAACCATAATAAAATAGTGATAGAACAAATTTGTAAATCAATGGATGATAGTAAAAAGCATTCTACCATTGGAAACGAAGGAGAGCAAGGAATGCTCTTGATAGAAAATTTTTAAACATGGAGAAATTGTGACCTTTATTGCAACATTTTGGGGGCTATGCTAATATAGGAACAGAGAGAAGCAGAGAGATAGAAGCAATCTGGAAAGGACAGAGTTTAGAATATGAGTAAAAGAGCGTTAATTGCTATGAGCGGAGGGGTAGATTCTTCGGTGTCAGCCTATCTGATGAAGGAAATGGGATATGATTGTGTTGGTGTCACCATGAAGTTATACGATAATGAGGACATTAACCTATGTAATGACAAGACCTGCTGCAGCTTAAGTGATGTGGAGGATGCAAGAGCGGTTTGTGACAGGATTGGAATTCCTTATTATGTTATGAACTTTAAGGATAAATTCAAGGAAAAGGTAATGGATAAGTTTGTGGACTGTTACCGCCAGGGATGTACACCCAATCCCTGCATAGATTGTAATCGGCATTTGAAGTTTGCAGGTCTTTATCAAAAGGCAAAAGAATTAGAATGTGATGTGATTGTCACAGGGCATTATGTAAGGGTGGAAGAAGATGAAAGTGGGTTCCACTTATATAAGGGGAAAGATGAGAAGAAAGACCAAAGCTATGTCTTGTATAATCTCACAAAAGAACAGCTTGCCCACACTATGTTCCCCCTGGGGAGTCTGACAAAGGATGAGGTGAGAAAGATTGCCCAGGAAAACGGCTTTATCAATGCCAGAAAAAAGGAAAGCCAGGATATCTGCTTTATTCCGGATGGGGATTACCGAAGGTTTTTAGAAGAGAAGGCACATATGATTTCTCTGCCAGGGGATTTTGTGGATAAAGAGGGAAATGTTATTGCAAAGCACAAAGGATATTTTCATTATACCATCGGACAGAGAAAGGGACTGGGAATTTCGGCAAAGGAGCCCTATTACGTGGTGGATATTTTGCCCAAAAAAAATCAGGTGGTATTAGGAAGTAATGAGGATTTATTTCGCACTACGTTGATTGCCAATGATTTTAACTGGATTGAGCAGGTGGAGGAAGGGGAAGGTATTCAGGCAAAAATTCGTTATGCCCACAAGCAGGCCGAGGCTACATTCAGGATTTTAGAAGATGGAAATGTGCAGGTAACATTCACAGAGCCACAACGTGCATTTACGAAAGGCCAGTCCGTGGTGTTGTATCAAGGTGAAAAAGTATTAGGAGGAGGCATTATCCATGAGATAATGTAAAAGAGAAAAATGGAAAATTATAAATTTGTGCAAAATAAAAAGTGTGAGTATTTTCCCTGTCATAAGATGGAAACAGAGGAAGAGTTTAACTGTATGTTTTGCTATTGCCCATTGTATGCCCTAAAGGAAGGCTGCGGTGGAAATTTTAAATACAATGAAAAAGGAATCAAGGATTGCAGTGACTGTAATATACCCCATGGAACCCAGGGATATGAGCATGTGATGAGCCATATTCATCAGGTGATAGAATTGGGGAAATTGGACAAAGCAGAAGAAAAGAAGGAAGGGCTCAAGATCCAGAGTGGTGCTAGGGAAGAGTATCATCCGGAGAATACGCCGGTACGGGCTGTAGTGGTGCGGATTGAGGAGCCGGACTTTGGCTGTGAAGGGATAGGAGAAGACACCATTGTCATGGACAAGGTGAAAATCCAAATAGAAGGTGAGAAGGAAATCCGTGAGACAAAGGCAGAGGATGCCTGGTTGTATCTTCAGGAAATCAACGAAGGGGACAAAATTATTGTAAACGGAGATAGTCTTGAAATTATAGGAAAGGAATAAACAGAGTATGTTAAAAAGATATGCCAAACTGGTAATAAGTTTTATGTGTATGGCAGTGCTTTGTGGCTGTGGAGGAGGAAATTCCCAGGGCACAGAAGATGGCTTGGTGGCAGAACAGGCTGTCATCACAGAAGCAGAACAGAATGCAGCACAGGAACCTGGCAGAAGAGAAATAACAGAGGAAAAAGATGGCGAAACAGAGATTTTAGTGGATGAAACAGAGCAGGAGGTTATGGCTGCCGGAACATCAGAGGAAAATACAATCCAAAAGGATGAAGCAGACAATGGTGTCACAGGAACTTTGCAGGTACATTTTATTGATGTGGGCCAGGGGGACAGTATTTTAGTTTCCCAAGGAGAGCATCATATGCTTATTGATGCTGGGGAGAATGACTGTGGCACCAAGGTTCAGGCATATTTAACTTCTCAGAAGGTAGAACACTTAGATTACATTGTAGGAACCCATCCGGACTCAGACCACATCGGGGGATTGGATGTGGTGATTTATAAATTCGACTGTGACCGTATTTTATTAAGCAGTTATCAGAAGGATACCAGAACCTATGAAGATGTGCTTATGGCAATCCGGGAGAAAAACAAACAGCCAGAGTATCCTCAAGCCGGGGAAGAATTTTCCTTGGGGGAAGCCAGTGTTCAGGTATTAGCACCCAAGGCAGGGGCAGATTACAAAGAGGAATCTAATGATTACTCCATTGCATTGAAAATCACTTACGGTGAGAATGCATTTTTGTTTACCGGAGATTGTGAGGAGGAAGCAGAAAACGATATGCTTTCTTCCGGACTGGACCTGACTGCTGACGTGATGAAAGCCGGACACCACGGCAGCAACAGCTCAAATACAGAAGGGTTCTTGCAGGCAGTATCACCAAAGTCGGTGGTTATCAGCTGTGGGGAAGCCAACGAGTACGGACATCCAAGGGCTGAGGTGCTTAACAATCTTCGGTCTATGGGAGTAAGTGTGTATCGTACCGATGAGCAGGGAACCATTGTGGCTAACAGTGATGGAAAGGAGATTACCTGGAATACCTCTCCTTCAGACACTTGGCAGGCGGGAGAACCTAAGGGAAGTGGCGCGGATCATGAGGAGGTAACAGATACCACAGATACCGCGGAAGTTCAGGTAGAAGAAGAGGCGGTGGGCGCAGCCATCCAAAACACACAGGACTATATTTTAAATACCAATACGAAGAAATTCCATTATCCCTATTGCAGCAGTGTTAATCAAATGAGTGAAAAAAATAAACAGCTAATCAATGATACCTCAGAAAACATCCAGGCTATGGGATATGAGCCTTGTAAGAAGTGTAATCCCTGATGGCCTTTGCTTACCCAAGTAGGGCCTGGATCGGGAATAAATTCTAAAAATTACATAAATATTACAAATAATAAATAAAATTTTAAAAAAGTGTTGACAGATATTAAAATGCATGTTATATTTATTTTGCTGTACGAAGGAAATACAAATTTCCTTTAAATTATACCTTTTTTAATAGTAAATTTATTCCCCCAAGTAAATTTACTACTCCCCCTCATTATTATATAGTTTTTGTTTAAAAGAGTGAAATTGCAGGAGCAGTTTCACTCTTTTAGCATGAGGAGCCAGGGTGGGAGCCAAGGAACCGGGTACCCTGGCTCCTTATGTTGTATGAGCGAAAGTAAAGGCTCGCTAAAATTTGAATTTTACTTTGAGGAGAAGGTTATGAAACACGAACAATTAACTAGAGACGAGTTGATTGAACTGGTAAGAAAAATTATTGATTGCGATGGTAATGAAGAGGAAATTGATGAAATGACTTTTGTTTTGGAACAAAATGTTGTAGACCCAG
>CACXGE010000127.1 GCA_902767135.1 uncultured Lachnospiraceae bacterium
ATTTTGCTTTCTTTTATTTTGATAACAAATTTATCCCTATTTGTATGAGGAAATGTGGGGGATTCTGAGGGTAATGAAGGAAACCATGAAGAACAGGTGCTGGAACGAATGTAAGGCGCTAACCACAATTTATCACCTGCTTATTTCTTTGGGACAATGATATATTGAAAAATTATTTGTCCTCAAAATTCTGCATTTCTTCTATGATTTTCAACTGTGAAAAGGATATATTTAAAATAGGACAGCCTATATATCATGTGGAGAGAATGGTAAAGGAAACAGGAAAAGAATTCCGTGATGGTGCTCATATTATCTATGTAAATGGTGAATACAAAGGAAAGAATGTTATCGGAAAGCGGATGAAAGACTTTAAAACTAAGAAATCGAAAGAAATGGAATATAAGGAATTGGCAGAAGGTATAAAATATTATAAAGAGACAGAGGAGGGAAGAGAAATAAAAAAACTTTATTTTTTGCTTGCTTTTTGTATTTTACAGTGTTATACTGTTTAGCGTACGTTTAAAGATGCCTGTATTTTGTCTGATTAACCCACAGACAGCAGGGCGTAGCACAAGAAAGGAGGATTTAACGTGAAGGTTAGATCATCAGTAAAACCAATTTGTGAAAAGTGCAAAATCATTAAGAGAAAAGGAAGCATCAGAGTAATCTGTGAAAATCCTAAGCACAAACAGAGACAGGGATAATTCTTTGTCATAATAGCGGTTGAAGTAGGAAACACCAGGGTGTGTTGAACTACTGACAAACGGATACTGCTTTTTGATACCGAGGAAGCTTTATCGGACAGACTGCAAAGAAGCAAAGCTTTTATGCAGTTGGGCATATGAGTTCCGCTATCTGCAGGGACGGCGCTACGGTTTCCGTTGCCTATGGAGAAATAAATTGCCATACGCAGCAGATGGAAATTTTTGGAAGGTCATGCAGGGTTCTGGAAACAGACGATCTTCGCACAGTTAGTGTCAGCTGCCAATGCCCCAATCAATTAGTAACTGAAAAAAAGGTAAGTATGAGGGAATACTTACAACAAATGGAAAATGGAGGAATATTTACATGGCTCGTATCGCTGGTGTAGACTTACCAAGAGAAAAACGTGTAGAAATCGGTTTAACATACATCTACGGAATCGGTAGAGTAAGTGCAAACCGTATCTTAGCTGAGGCTAAGGTAAATCCTGACACTCGTGTCAGAGACTTGACAGATGATGAAGTAAAGGCAATCAGTGCTGTCATCGATGAAACTCAGACAGTAGAAGGTGATTTACGTCGTGAAATCGCTATGAACATCAAGAGATTACAGGAAATTGGATGTTACAGAGGAATCCGTCATAGAAAAGGACTTCCAGTTCGTGGTCAGAAGACAAAGACAAATGCTAGAACACGTAAGGGTCCAAAGAGAACAGTAGCAAATAAGAAGAAATAATTAAGTAGACAAAAATAGAATTTTGAGAAAGTAGGTTAGTTTTATTATGGCTAAAAAAGTTGCAAAAAAAGTAACAAAGAAGCGTGTAAAGAAAAACGTTGAACGCGGACAGGCACATATTCAGGCATCTTTCAACAACACAATCGTAACACTGACAGATGCAGAAGGAAACGCTTTATCATGGGCTAGTGCTGGTGGTCTAGGATTTAGAGGTTCAAAGAAATCTACTCCATATGCAGCACAGATGGCAGCAGAGACTGCAACAAAGGCGGCTTTGGTACACGGTTTAAAGACAGTAGAAGTATTAGTTAAGGGTCCAGGTTCAGGACGTGAAGCAGCAATTCGTGCACTTCAGGCATGTGGTCTTGAAGTAACAAGTATTACTGATGTAACACCAGTACCACACAACGGATGTCGTCCACCAAAACGTAGAAGAGTCTAATTAGGAGGTAAATAAAGTGGCAGTTAATAGAGTACCAGTTCTTAAAAGATGTAGATCACTTGGTTTAGATCCTGTTTATTTAGGAGTAGACAAGAAATCAAATAGAGAATTAAAGAGAGCAAACAAGAAGATGAGTGAATATGGTCTTCAGTTAAGAGAAAAGCAGAAGGCTAAATTCATTTATGGTGTATTAGAAAAACCTTTCAGAAACTACTATGCTAAGGCAGATAGAATGAAAGGTATGACTGGTGAAAACTTAATGATTCTTCTTGAAAGAAGATTAGATAACGTTATCTTCCGTTTAGGATTTGCCAGAACAAGAAAAGAAGCAAGACAGATCGTTGATCATAAGCATGTATTAGTAAACGGAAAGTTAGTAAACATTCCTTCTTACTTAATCAAGGCTGGTGATGTTGTTGAAATCAAAGAGAGTGCTAAGTCTTCTCAGAGATACAAAGACATCCTTGAAGTAACAGGCGCTAGATTAGTTCCAGCTTGGTTAGAAGCTGATCAGGAAGCATTAAAGGGAACTGTAAAAGAACTTCCAACAAGAGAAGAAATCGATGTTCCAGTAGATGAAATGCTTATCGTCGAATTATATTCTAAATAAAATTAACTTTATAATGCACTTTTACCGAAGGCGGTTGTCTTCGGTATTAGGCGCTAAAGGAAGATTTACCCTCAAGATACAATAGACAACTTTAAATAGATATTTTTAGATATTCTATTGTCAAAATAAACCCAAAAGGAGGGGCTTTATAGTGTTCGATTTTGAAAAACCTAAGATTGAGATTGCTGAAATCTCAGATGATAAGAAATATGGAAGATTTGTTGTAGAACCACTTGAGAGAGGTTATGGTACAACACTTGGTAACTCATTGAGAAGAATTATGCTTTCTTCTTTACCGGGTGCTGCAGTAAGTCAGGTGAAGATTGAAGGTGTTTTACATGAATTCAGTTCCATTCCTGGCGTAAAGGAAGATGTTACTGAAATTATCATGAACATCAAATGCTTGGCAATCAAGAATTCCAGCGATTCTAACGAAGCAAAGACAGCATATATCGAATTTGAAGGCGAAGGCGTTGTAACTGCTGGAGATATTCATGTAGATTCAGATATTGAAATCTTAAATCCTGATTTGGTCATTGCCACATTGAACGGCGGGGCAGATTCTAAACTTTACATGGAACTTACCATTACAAAGGGAAGAGGATATGTAAGCTCAGATAAGAACAAGAATGATGAGTTGCCAATCGGAGTGATTGCTGTTGACTCTATTTACACACCAGTAGAGCGTGTAAACTTAACAGTGCAGAACACTCGTGTTGGACAGATTACAGATTATGACAAGCTTACCTTAGACGTTTATACCAATGGAACTTTAGCTCCAGACGAAGCTGTCAGTCTTGCAGCAAAGGTATTAAGCGAACATTTGAACTTATTCGTGGATTTATCAGAAAAAGGTCAGATGGCAGACATCATTGTTGAAAAAGCAGATGATGAAAAAGACAAGATTTTGGATATGAACATTGACGAATTAGAATTGTCTGTTCGTTCCTATAACTGCTTAAAACGTGCTGGAATCAATACTGTACAGGAATTGATTAACAGAACTCCTGATGACATGATGAAGGTTCGTAACCTTGGACGTAAGTCATTAGAAGAAGTTTTGGCAAAATTGAAAGAACTTGGTTTACAGTTAAACCCAAGTGAAGATTAAGAGTAACAATGGGTCCGATTTAGGATAGATACAATTTATGGAGAATAAAGCGTACTTGCAGTAAGACCGATGTGCATGCATTTGCGTTCCACAAATGGAGGATTATAAAAAATGGCAAAGTATAGAAAACTTGGAAGAACATCTAGTCAGAGAAAGGCTTTATTAAGAAGCCAGGTAACAGATTTATTATATTACGGAAAAATCAAAACAACAGAAGCTAAGGCAAAAGAAATCAGAAAGATTGCTGAGGGACTTATCGCATCTGCTGTAAAAGAAAAAGATAACTTTGAAGAAGTTACCGTAAAGGTAAAGGTTGCTCAGAAAGACAAAGATGGCAAGAGAGTGAAAGAAGTTGTAGATGGTAAGAAAGTTACTGTTTATGATGAAGTAGAAAAGACAATTAAGAAGGATAAGCCTTCTAGATTACATGCTCGTCGTCAGATGTTAAAGGTTCTTTACCCTGTAACAGAAGTTCCAGCAGAAAATGCAGGAAAGAAAAAAGCTACAAAGAAAGTAGATATGACAGCGAAGTTATTCGATGAAATCGCACCTAAGTATGTTGACCGTAAGGGTGGATACACACGTATCGTTAAGATTGGTCAGCGTAAAGGTGACGCAGCAATGGAAGTTATCATTGAATTAGTATAATTATATATGTTATTTTTGCCCTTCGGAGAAATTCGAAGGGTTTTTTCTTTCTCTTGTCAATTCAATAGTTATCTAGTATAATGACAAAAGGTTAACAATCAAAGGCGTGTAATTCGAGGAATGGAAAATGATAAAAATCAAAAATTTAGTACATGAATACATACGACGAGACGAGAATGATGAGGTAACAGATATTACCAAAGCCATTGATGATGTAAATATTGAAGTGGAAAAAGGGCAGTTTGTTGCAATCTTAGGACACAATGGCTCTGGTAAGTCTACCCTGGCCAAGCACATTAATGCATTGCTTTACCCGGGGGAAGGCAGTGTAATGGTGGATGGAAAAGATACCAGGAACACAGAAAACATCTGGGAAATCAGACAAAGTGCTGGAATGGTGTTTCAGAATCCGGACAATCAAATCATAGCCACAGTGGTGGAGGAGGATGTTGGGTTCGGCCCGGAAAATCTGGGGGTGGCTCCGGAAGAAATCTGGCAGAGAGTGGAAAATTCTCTAAAGTCAGTGGGAATGTGGAAATATCGAAAGGATTCTCCAAATAAATTATCAGGTGGTCAAAAGCAGAGAGTGGCTATTGCCGGAATTATGGCAATGCATCCCAAATGTATTATTTTAGATGAAGCAACTGCTATGTTAGATCCTAAGGGACGATTAGAAGTCATGGAGTCGGTAAAAAAATTAAATGAAGTGGAGAAAATAACAGTTCTTCATATCACCCATTACATGGAGGAGGTAATTTATGCAGACCACGTGATTGTGATGGACCAGGGCAAAGTGGTAATGGAAGGTTCGCCTAGGGAAATTTTTTCCAGGGTGGAGGAACTTGGCCGATTACATTTGGAAGTGCCCAAGATTACCAGGTTAGCTTATGAACTTCAAAAGGAGGGAGTCCCATTGAAAAATGGAATTCTAACAGAAGAAGAATTTATAAAAGAGCTTAAGTCAGCCGGGGTGGTGTAAGAATGAGAATGATTGTGGATCATATAAGTTATACTTATAAAGAGAATAAGAAACCTACCATACAGGATGTAAGTTTTGAGATAAAAGAGAAAGAAATTTTGACGATTATTGGACAGACAGGTAGTGGAAAGTCTACATTGATTCAGCAGATGAATGGATTGTTACGGCCGGATACCGGAACTATTTATTATCATGGAAAAGACGTGTTTGACAAAGATTATCATCTGAGAGACTTAAGGAGCAAGGTAGGACTGGTATTTCAGTATCCAGAATATCAGTTATTTGAAAGTGATGTGTTTTCAGATGTATGTTTTGGACCAAAAAATCAGGGGATGAGCAAAAAACAGGCGGAGCTAAAGGCATTTGCGGCACTGAGAATGGTAGGAGTGCCGGAAGAACTTTTTTATGTATCCCCATTTGAACTGTCAGGAGGACAAAAGCGTAGGGTTGCCATTGCAGGGGTACTTGCTATGGAGCCGGAGATTTTGATTCTGGATGAACCAGCGGCAGGGTTAGACCCACAGGGAAGAAAAGAATTGCTATCTATGCTGGTTAAATTAAAAGAGGAAAAAAATATGTCAATTGTACTGGTTTCCCACAGTATGGATGATGTGGCAGAGTACGCAGAACGGGTGATGGTATTGAGAGATGGAAAAATTGCCTATCTGGATACTCCTAAGAATGTGTTTTCTCATAAGGAAGAATTAGAAGCCATGGGACTATCGGTTCCCCAAATCACACATTTGATGTATTCCGTGAGAGCAGCCGGAGGTATGGTGGATGTAAATTGCCACACCATAGCAGAGGCAAAAGAAGCAATATTAAAATTGTATGGAAGGGGATAAAGATGCTTAGAGATATTACATTAGGACAATACTATCAGACAAACTCCCTGTTACACAGATTAGATCCCAGAGTAAAAATTATGGGAACATTAGTATATATTATTTCCTTATTTTTGTTTCGCAATCTATTTGTATACTTGGTGGTCCTTGGCTGCCTGGTATCTATGATAAAACTTTCCAAGGTACCATTTTCTTTTATGGTGCGGGGATTACAACCGGTGATGATGATTTTGTTTCTTACTGTGATTTGTAATTTATTATTTACCAAGGGAACTGTGGTATATTCTGTGTGGCTCATAACTATCACCCGGGAAGGGATTGAACTTGCATTTTACATGACAGTTCGATTTATCATGCTGATTATAGGTTCTACCTTAATGACTTTGACCACCACCCCAACCCAGCTTACAGATGGACTGGAAAGTGTGTTGTCGCCTTTAAATAAAATAAAAGTTCCTGTACATGAAGTTGCCATGATGATGTCCATTGCATTAAGATTTATTCCAATTCTTATGGAAGAAGCAGACAAAATTATGAAGGCACAGTTATCCAGAGGAGCAGATTTTGAAACAGGTAATATTTTCCACAGAGTAAAGGGAATGCTGCCTATTCTGGTGCCGTTGTTTATCTCTGCATTTAAAAGGGCGGATGATTTAGCCATGGCAATGGATGCCAGATGCTACCGCGGAGGAGAGGGCAGGAGCAAAATGCGTCCTTTAATATACAAAAATGTGGACAGGAGAGCATATATGGTGATGATAATATATCTTATTATCATAGTAGCAGTAGGAGTGTTTGTATGAAACGTATTTTTTTGAGGATAGCCTATGATGGGACCAATTATCATGGGTTTCAGGTTCAACCCAATGCAGAAACCATAGAGGGTGTAATAAATAGAGAGTTATCCCGAATTTTAAGAGAGAATATTTCGATTATTGGAGCCAGCAGAACGGATGCCGGAGTACATGCATTAGGCAATGTGGCGGTGTTTGATACTGAGGCGAAAATTCCGGCAGAAAAAGTGGCATATGCATTAAATGTCAGTCTTCCGGAAGATATCAAGATTCAGGAATCTTTTGAAGTTCCTTTAGACTTTCACCCAAGGCATCAGGAAACCGTCAAGACTTACGAATACAAGATATATAACGCAAAATTTCCATCGCCACAGCACAGACTATATGAACACTTTCTATATTACCATTTGGATGTGGAAAAAATGCAGGAGGCAGCCAATTATTTAATTGGAGAACATGATTTCAAAAGTTTTTGTAGTATTCATGCCCAAGTTGAGAGCACAGCGCGGACCATTTATGATATTAAGGTAAGGAAACAGCAGGACGTGATTACGATTAGAATAACGGGAAATGGATTTTTATATAACATGGTTCGTATTATTGCTGGAACCTTAATGGATGCAGGACAGAAATTTTTCCCAGCAGAATATATGAAGGAAATATTAGAAAAAAAGGATAGGGAATATGCAGGAAATACGGCGCCAGCCAAGGGGTTAACCCTTGTGGAAATCTGTTATCCTCAGATGAAGCATGGGAAATGTGAATAACTATGATAAAAAATATTCTTTTGTGTAAAACGTTGTTTTTTGGGTAACAGTTCAGGCAGGTCTGCGCATTCACTGTGCTGACCGTGCAAAAAAGTGCATTTAACAAAAATCGGGCAATTTTGCATGCGTAAGCATTGCCGATTTCGTAACAGTTTAGCATATGGCTGAACGGTTACTTTTTCGTGGGAAAATGGAAAATTTAGTTGACACACCAGAGAATGTGTAATATAATATTTTAATGTGCGAAGGTCAGTGACGGACACACTGCTTTCCAAATATTATTTCAAAGCCCCGAAATAATATTATCTTCGTACAAGGATTATTTGATAGTGAATGGAACTTTATAAGGAGGAAAACCAATGAAAACATTTATGGCTAGTCCATCTACAATTGAAAGAAAATGGTATGTAGTTGACGCTACAGGATATACATTAGGTCGTTTAGCATCAGAAGTTGCTAAGGTATTAAGAGGAAAGAACAAAGCGATCTTCACTCCTCATATCGATACAGGTGACTACGTAATCGTAGTTAACGCTGATAAAATCAAAGTAACAGGTAAGAAATTACAGCAGAAGATTTACTACAATCACTCTGATTATGTTGGTGGAATGAAAGAAACCACATTAAAGGAAATGTTAGCAAAGAAGCCTGAAAGAGTTATCGAACTTGCAGTAAAGGGTATGCTTCCAAAGGGACCTTTAGGAAGACAGATGTACACAAAGCTTCACGTATATGCAGGACCAGAACATGATCATGCAGCACAGAAGCCAGAAGTATTAACATTTTAATTGACAAGGAGGTAATGACAAGTGGCAAAGGGTTCAAAGTTTTACGGAACAGGTAGAAGAAAAAAATCAATCGCTAGAGTATATTTGGTACCTGGTAAGGGAGAAATTACTATCAACAAGAGAACAATCGATGAATATTTCGGTTTAGATACATTAAAAGTTATCGTTCGTCAGCCATTGGCTTTAACAGAAACAGCTGATAAGTTTGACGTAATCGTTAACGTACACGGTGGTGGATACACAGGACAGGCTGGAGCAATCCGTCACGGAATCTCAAGAGCTTTATTACAGGCAGACGGAGAATACCGTCCAGCATTAAAGAAAGCTGGTTTCTTAACAAGAGATCCAAGAATGAAAGAAAGAAAGAAATACGGTCTCAAAGCTGCACGTCGTGCACCACAGTTCTCAAAGAGATAATCTTTCGGAAACGAAGATATCAAGAAAAGCCCATTTTACAAGGGTTACAGAAGTTGTGGAACGTTGTCAGA
>CACXGE010000128.1 GCA_902767135.1 uncultured Lachnospiraceae bacterium
GCTTGCAGAAGTATTTGACGAATGCCGCGATAGTTTTAGAATTTATTCTAAAACTGGGTACAAAAAAACTGCTGTAAAATGTTCGATATTTTACAACAGTTTGTTTCAATGTTTATTCGATTTTTGGATAGAACTATCCAAGAAAAATTGTAGCAAAAGCGTAGAGAAAGGTCAAGGACTTCCAGAAGAAAACGCAAAGAGCTCAAAGAGGGTTAGGGATACTTCCCTATGGAAATTTGCTCATCTCAGACAGTAGGAGAGTGATGGGAAATTTCGCCTGTGTCATGACACAGGCAGTGCTTGCTATGAGTGTTTTTGTGTTTCTAAGTATTTTGCAATTAATACTTGATAATGCGACATGAATGTCGCATAATTAAAAAAGAAACACATGTGTCGCAAAAGAGGTGCATAAAATGGGAACTAAAGGAGAAAAAACAAAACAATATATTTGTAAGGAAGCATATCAATTGTTTGCTGAAAGAGGATATAAAAGCGTTACTATGAAAGATATATGTGAAAAGACTGGACTTAGTAGAGGTGGACTTTATCGACATTATGACAGCACAGAGCAGATTTTTTTAGAAATTGTAGATGAGTTTACACAAATGCAGTGTAATGAATTTTCAGAGAAGATAGCACAACATATTCCGGCAGTTAAAATACTAGATGATATTTTAATGCGATATTCTAATGAGATGCTTGATAATAAAAATTCATTAAGTTTAGCAATTTATGAATTTTACAGTAATCCGGAAATATCGAAAACAGAAAATTCTGTCATAAAGCAATATGAAGCGTCGAAATCTATGTGGGTAGAGCTAATTAATTATGGAATTAAAAACAAGGAATTTAAGAAAGTAGATGCGGAAGCAATTTTTGATGTAATTGTATTTTCTTATCAAGGGGTGCGAATGTATAGTAAATTGATGAAAATAGATTTAACTACCCCAAAAAGAATAGTTTTAGAAATAAGAAAACTTTTATTGCCGGAGGAGGAATAGTTATGGAACATGAAATTTATTTAGTAAGACCAAACATTCAGTTGAAAGAACAGGCTCTTGATTACAGGGAAGAGCATTTCAAAAATGGAGAAAAGGTTATCAATGGAAGTGAGCTTTTGGATCAAATTGAGAATTATGAAGAATGGCTGTCATCAGTTACTCTTAATACTGCTCCGAAAACAGTAAATGAAAACTGGGTTGTTACAGATACTTTTTTTGTATTAAGAAAAAGTGATAATATGATTATTGGTGTGATAGATTTAAGGCATACATTAAATGATTACTTGAAAGATTTTGGTAATTGTGGATATAGTGTGCGTCCTTCTGAAAGAAAAAAAGGTTATGCCACTGAAATGCTGCATCAATTGATAAAAGTTGCAAAGAAAATAGGAATGAAAGAACTTCAAATATCAGTTGAAAAAACGAATATTGGCTCAATAAAGGTTATAGAAAAAAATGGTGGTGTATATGAAAGAAGCTTTACATATGAAAATGAATTAGCTGATATTTATAAGATTTCAATATAATTAAGTTGAAATTTGTGGAGGTGTCAGAATGTGGGACATACATATTTTGGGAAATATGCCTGAAGATTTAAGAGAGAGGATTCTTTTGGTTGCAATGAAAGTAGCAATTAGATTGTAGAACTTATAAGAAAAATTTTGTTTGACAGATGCTTATGAAATACAAATTGTATAGATTGGAAGTTTGATTTGGTTAAGTGTAGGAATTAAGGCAGGAGGTGGTTGACTAAAGAGTTAAAATGAGTGTTAGCTAAAAGTTCAACGATTAGTTGAATTTTTAGCATAAACTCTAGTTCGTGGTTATTGTCTGCCAACTGTGTGGTAAGTTATTATAAAATAAAAAACGGAGGTATTTCAGATGCTTAATAGTGTTAAAGTTGGAAAATTTATAATGGAAAAACGTAGAGCTCTTGGCATGACACAACAACAGTTGGCTGATAAGTTAAATGTTTCTTTTCAGGCAATATCAAAATGGGAGAATGGAACTACTTATCCCAATATTGAAATACTGAGAGATTTGGCAATTGTGTTAGAAGTGTCGGTCGATGAAATCTTAGCCGGAAGCGAAAGAGATGTAGAAGGATTATCATATAGTAAGGCAGGAATTGATATTGCCTATACAGATACAATTAAGAAAGAAATGGCAAAACATTTAGAAACAAAAGAGAGTCGTGTTTTGAATGGTTTAGGTCCATTTGCTTCTTTGTATGATATTAAATTTCCGAATATTGAAAATCCTGTTTTGGTATTAAAGTCGGAGGAACCAGGCTCGAAGCAAAAGCTTGCAATGGAGTATGGATATACAGAGTCAATCTGTCATGATATGATTAATCATCTGGTTAATGATATTGTGGTTATGGGTGCAAAACCGTTGGCGGTACTGGATACAATTGTTTGTGGAAATGCAGAAAAAGATACAATAAAAACTTTAGTAAAGGGGGTATCGGATGCGTGTAAAGAAAATGAATGTTCCCTTGTGGGAGGAGAAACATCTATTCAACCATTAGTTGTAGAAGCTGGAGTTTATGTATTAACTTCAAGTATTGCCGGTATTGTAGAGAAATCAAAGGTGATTGATGGTTCAGCAATAGAAGAAGGTGATGCAGTTTTAGCAATTGCGTCAAATGGATTGCATACAAATGGGTATTCTCTGGTTCGGTTATTGATGGATAAAATGCCTCAAATTAAGTTGGATAAGGTAGACGGCTTAACATTTGTAGAGCAGATTATGAAACCGCATACACCATATTATAAATCAATCAAGGGATTGTTTGATAAAGAGATCATACATGGAATGGCACATATTACCGGTGGCGGCATAGAAGGAAATCTTTGTAGAATAATTCCAGATGGATTGAGTGCAAAAATTGATTTATCAAAGATAAAAACATTGAATATATTCAAGTATATACGAAATAATGGAAATATTAGCGATGAAGAAATGCTGCGAACATTTAATTGTGGTGTAGGGTTCAATGTTGTGGTAGCACAAAAAGATAAGGTTAATGTTATGAAACATATTAATCAATTCTATGATTGTTATGAGATTGGAACAATTGAAAAGGGGAATGTTAAAGTAGAATTTGAAAGTCGGATAAATTGGTTATAATCTTAGGGGCGATTTATCTCGCTCCGTTATACTTACTATGGGAGGTGGTTGATTTGGGCGAAGTATTTCTTTTGCATATAAGTCACAAGGATGAGGAATTGTACGAAAAGCTTGTTGATTTATTAACCGAAAGTGGCTACCGAATCAACCACTTACAAAACAAAGAATCCCAAGCAGAGTTATTGCAATTCAAAGAGTTGGAAATAGTACCAGAAAGACATCAGGTGTTTCTAAACAAACAAGAAGTTGTATTAACAGGAAAGGAATTTCAGATACTTATGCTGTTAGCAAGAAATCGTGGACGAGTATTTAGCAAAGAGCAGATTTATGACCTTGTATGGGGAAATGAATATGTATATGATGGCAGAAACATGACCGCATACATCAACAAAATCAGAAAGAAAATAGAACCTGATCCAACAAGACCTATCTACATTCTAACGGTATGGGGCGTAGGGTACAAATTTAATGGAGAAATTCGATGAGCAGATATTGTAGCTTTAAATGTTGCAGTACCTGCTTATTTTTTGTAAAAATAGATACAATAAGGATATGGAGGTACTTGTGAATGAAAAATGAAATATGGGAAAAGGTATTTACTTTTTTTATGGATTTACGATGTTCAGAAAAGCATCGAAAATCAAGAGTAGAATTAGAAAGCTGTGTAGCGGAAAAGAAAAAACTGGAGATATTACAAAAAGAATATACAAGGATAGAGGAATTGCTTTCAGAAAAAGATAAACTGACATTGCACGAATATGTAGAACAATTAAAACAGGTGTCATTTGAAGAACAACAAGAAGCATATTGTCAAGGAATTATAGATACCTTACAGATTTTATCTGGAATGGGACTATTACCAATAAACGAAGATATACAAAAGCTAATTGAGAAAATGCAATAAAAACTGGCTTATTTCATAGAGAAATATGAGCCAGTTTTGCTATGTAGCAATAAATCTATAATTGGTTATAGAAAAACTATGAAAACAATAGAAAATAATGAGAAAGAACTATTTTTCTATTACGAAAAGTCTATATATTTTCTGTATTATTTTCTATGGGTTTCTTTTTTACAAGAGCCCTGCCTGTTGCCAAAAGAACAGAACGCTGATAGGTATCACACTGATTAAATATTTGAATCATTTCTTGATAATCAGGATCAGTCTGGTCACTGTTAGGTGTGATATATGCATCAGCGGACATATTTAAGGCACGTATGATTTTACAAAAAAGAGGAATACTTGGATTTCCTTTATCATTTTCAAGGTTTTTATAATACTGTGGGTGGCAGTCAATAAGTTCAGCGACTTCTTCTTGCGTAAGCTGGAGTCGGTTTCGATGTTCCTTCATAAGCTCACCCAAAGTTTTGGTGGAATTAGCCATAATGTTCACCTCCGATACTTCTTTATAAGTAGTGTATCGCGATACCTGGAAAAAGTGAAAAGTGTAAGAAAGTAAATAGAAGTAGTGTGAAAAGCTACTATAAGCACTCAAAGTCTCTTGGGATTGTAAAAAAAACGCAATCAGTCAGAGATTTTTTTGAGTGCTTTTTTGTATCTCGGATTGTGTGGAGAATTACCATGCATCAAGTTCAATATAAGAGATATAAAGATATATATTTGTTAAAAAAATCCATGCTTGTATAATTATAAAATTTACCCTTATAGGTAGTGTGAGAGATTACCTTCTAGTGGTTATATATATAGGTCTAAAAAACGTCCGGTGGGCTGTAGCTCATTTGGGCGTTTTTTATATACATAAAATTTTTTTCAAAAAGTTGTCGATTTTTCGACGCTGGTCATATTTCCATTCGTGCTACGGAGTGAAAGGGAGATGTTTCACTCTGTTTCAGTTAGGTGCGGAAGGAGGTGAACTCTTATGGAGCAATCTTCTTTCGGAAAGCAGTTAAAAATAAGAAAACAGTTTGACAGCTTTTGTAAAACCTTACTTAAGAATGAAATGATTGATTATGAGCGAGCGAGAAGCTATCGGCGGAAGCACGAGGTTTCTTTCTCAGAATTAACGCAGGAGGAGTTGAGCAGATTGAATACTGTAGATGAATACATAACAGAAGCTGAAGTATTTCGTGTCTTTGATTATGACATTGAAGTAAAGGATGAGCTGATTGGCGAAGCATTGAAGTATCTGCCGGAAAAGAAACGTAATGTTATATTGTTATCATTCTTTTTGGATATGACAGACACAGAGATAGCAAAACATATGAACTTGGTCAGAAGTACAATTCATCATCACCGTGTTAGCTCACTTCAAGCGTTAAAAAGGATTATGGAGGGAATCAGGAATGGAGAAATCAAGTAAATATTCAAAATTGCTGCCTTACCATATCATTGCGGCAGCGGCTTCCGGCGATGTGGAAGCAATCAATATGGTTTTGAAACACTATGAAGGGTATATTGCAGTTCTATCTACAAGAAAACTCTATGATACATGTGGTAATCCACATTATTGCGTGGACGAAACCTTGCGTCGCAGGTTAGAAACAAAGCTTATTACAAAAATATTGGATTTTGAAGTTGCATAACAGACAGTTGGCAATGTCCCTTTCCATTTGCTGATTAAAGCCTATGCACTATGTACCTTGACAACTGAATATTGTTTGTCCTGCAAGACGTATGAAACAACGGAGCTACACAACAGGTACGCCATGACTGCCTGTCCTTTAGGATAAAAAGCAATGAAATGTATCCGAATACATTGAAGCAAAGGCACGAGCGATAAATACTTTTGTTGAAATGGAATTAGATAATCCAGGGCGAAGATGTTGTTTTTTTAATAATGATACTTCCGGCATAAAAGTCTGGTCTGAAGAAGATGGTGTAATTCCAATGCGAGCCACAGATCTGGTGGCTGCTTGCAGGATAATTTTTCTGCTAATCAAAGAGCATTTTGAAAAGTGAAATTTGATTAGCGGAAAATGAATTTTGTAATATGAAGGGAGTGAACCTATGATAGAAGATAATTCATATAACAAGAAACATGGCTTATCCGTTCCAATATGGAAGAAATATATGCTGACAGTAGAAGAAGCAACACTGTATTTCGGGATTGGAGAGAAGAAAATTAGAAATTTAATTGCCGAAAATATAGATACAGATTTATGTTTTACAATTAAAATAGGAAATAAGTCATTAATAAATAGACAGAAATTTGAGGAATTTCTCAATCAAACAACAGCATTATAAGCTGTTTTTATAAGCAACTTGCAATACGGCAGATTAACATAATTCGTGTCGGTTGTAGTGGAAAAAAAGTCCTGGTTATGGTATGATTAATATATCGTGCTAGGGTTTCTTCGTATGATGAAAGGAGCAAGAAATTGAGTAAAAGACGAGATAAAAAAGGTCGCATTTTACGAAACGGAGAAAGCCAGAGAGCAGATGGAAGATATGCGTATGTATATACTAGTCGAGGAAAGCAGAGGTTCCTTTATAGTTGGAAGTTAGAACCGACAGATTCTCTTCCGGCAGGAAGAAGGAAGTGCATTTCTTTAAGAGAGAAAGAAAAAGAACTAATGCGCGACTTAGAGGACGGTATTATACCTTATGGTGGTGAATTAACAGTCCTTAAATTGGTTCAAATGTATATCCAACAGAAAACTGGTGTCAGACACAGTACAAAAGCTGGGTATAAAACGGTTGTCAATCTTTTAAAGAAAGATGATTTCGGAGCAAGAAGGATTGACAAAGTAAAACTGTCTGATGCAAAAAGGTGGCTGATAAAGCTTCAGCAGAATGGAAGAGGTTACAGCTCCATTCATTCCATTCGTGGAGTGCTAAGACCTGCTTTTCAAATGGCGGTGGATGATGATCTATTACGCAAGAATCCGTTTGAATTTCAATTATGTACAGTAGTTGTCAATGATAGTGTTACAAGAGAAGCAATTACAAAAAAACAAGAGAGAATGTTATTGGAGTTCATAAAGAATGATAAGCATTTTTGCAAGTATTATGACGGAATATACATTCTGTTTAAAACAGGGCTTCGTATTTCAGAATTTGTTGGACTGACCATGAAGGATCTTGATTTTGAGGAAAAAACCATTAATGTGGATCATCAGTTACAACGTGGAAGTGATATGGTGTATATCATCGAGGATACGAAAACAACCAATGGAACAAGAGTGCTTCCAATGACAGATGATGTATATGAGTGCTTCCAGCGTATCATCAGTCAGAGAAAAAGACCAAAGAAAGAGCCTGAAGTGGATGGATTGAGTGGTTTTTTGTATCTGGATAAGAATGATATGCCAATGGTAGCATTGCATTGGGAAAAATATTTTCAACATATTACAACTAAATACAATAGCATCTATAAAGAAGAATTGCCCAAAGTAACACCTCATGTGTGCAGGCATACTTATTGCAGCAATATGGCAAAAGCAGGAATGAACCCGAAAACGCTACAATATCTAATGGGACATTCAGACATAGGAGTAACTTTGAATACTTATACTCATATTGGATTGGATGATGCAAAGGAAGAACTTGAGCGAGTTGAAAAATTAAAACAAGCCAAGAGTGAAGTAGAACAGGCAATATCCTAGACAAAAGTGCGTTTTAGTAAAATGAGTTCATTTTACTAAGAATTTACTAAATTTGAATGACAAAATATGCTATTTTATGCCACGATATGCGACAAAATGGAAGAAATACTTCTATCAGAAAATGTCGTAGAATTGGCGTAAAATCAAGGAAAGTTAGAATTTTCAAGGAGCTTTAAATATATGATAAAAGTACTTTTCATCTGCCACGGCAACATCTGCAGATCACCGATGGCGGAATTTGTATTAAAAGATATGGTAGCAAAGCGTGGTATTGCAGATCAGTTTGAAATTGCATCGGCAGCCACAAGTACGGAAGAAATATGGAATGGTGTGGGTAATCCAGTTTATCCACCGGCTAGAGAAGAATTGGCAAAGCATGGAATTAGCTGCGAAGGCAAAAGAGCGGTTCAGCTGAAAGCTTCGGATTATGATTATTACGATTATCTTATTGGTATGGATACTATGAATATTCGCAATATGGAACGGATGATGGGACATAAGGCAGGTAAAAAAATGAAGCTGCTTTTAGAATATGATAACCAGCATTCTTCAATTAGTGATCCATGGTATAGTAATAGATTTGATGAAACGTATAAAGATGTGGTCACAGGCTGCACCGCTTTTTTGAAATATTTAGAAAATGAAGGAAAAATATGAAAATTGCTTTTTGTGAAAAAGAAATATAATAAAAGGCAAAAAAAGAAAGAAATACACGATATTGCATAAGTTTATTGAAGATAGGGCGAAATTATTGTACAATATAAACAAAAACAAAAGGAAAAACAAAAGGAGGTATGTTTATGAAGTTATTCCGCAACATTTCTGTGAAGATACGATTGGCAATCTATATTGGATTGATGATTGCAATTGGATTTTTAATACTGGGAACAGTTACAACAAAAACTATGAGCAGCAAAATTACCGATGCAATGGTAGAAGAATTTGTCAATGTTGATACGCAGATTGCAAAACAGGTTTCGATTCTTCTTGAAAAAGGTGCAACCGTTGACGATTTGCAGACTTTTGTTGAGAATCTGGTGAGTGAAAATGAATACATAGCATATGCAGTTGTAGTAGATTCAGATGTTTCAGCAATGGCACATAGTGATACAGAGAAAATTGGAAAATCCTATGCAGATGATACCGGCTATTCTGTTCCAGCGGCTCAGCAGGGGGCGGTCATGACAAGCCAATTCTGGGCAGATGTACAGGAAACCTGGACCTACGACGTAATGTGTCCAATCTATGTAAACGGTGAACTGTTCGGCTCTATGGATGTTGGTATTTATAATAGTGAGGTAGACAGTGTAACCAGTAGTGTTAGAAATGATGAAGTAATTATTTCATTACTTTTGATTGTTTGTATTGTAGTTGTTATCATATTAATCTGCTCCATTATTTTTAAACCAATTAATGGCTTTGTTGCAATCTGTGAAAAGATGGGAATAGGTGATTTCTCAGAGGATATAAATGCAAATATTTTAGAGAACAAAGATGAATTTGGTAAGATGGGACGTTCTTTAATGGAAATGAA